>JAGPKW010000090.1 GCA_018053685.1 Patescibacteria group bacterium | reverse complement strand
TATAACAAAGACACAACAAAAAAACCAATAACAGCTAAGGCTAACAATATTTTATCTGTTGATATCTTTTTGCTCTTTTTTTCTTCAGATTTTTCTTCTGTCATATTTTTATTATTTAAATTATTAACTTAATTAAAATTATATATCAAATTGTAATATAAAACAAAAAAATAAACAAATGTTAATAATGTTTATCTAAATTCACAAATAGATATATTATATTTTTCTTTTATAACCCTACATATATCTTCCAATTCTTTATCACTATAGTTAGTCATATCTTTAAAACTAGGGTCTAATATCACACTATTATTTCTAAACCTCTGTAAATAATATTTTTTAGAACCTTCTATCATTTTTGCAACATGCTCTAAATCTTCTTGTGATAATTGTTCTTTAATAACAGTCGTTCTAAACTCATACTCTATATTGCTATCTTTTATAATATTTATACTTTCTAAGATATTATCTGTATTAACCAAAACATTAGTTATACTTTGATATTTTTCAATTGGCGCTTTTATATCCATTGCGATATAATCTATTATCTTTGTATCTATCAATTCTTTAACAATCTTTGGTTTGGTCCCGTTTGTATCTATTTTGACTTTATATCCTAATTCTTTTATTTTGTTTATAAAATCAATTAAATCAATTTGTAGTGTTGGCTCTCCACCACTTATTACAACACCATCTAAAAATCCATTTCTGGTTTTTAAAAAATTAAAAAAGATATTTTCTGGTATAAAAATATCTTTTATTTCTTCTATTTTCTCTGGTATAACAAAATCGCTGTTATAACAATATGGGCATCTAAAATTACATCCGGGAGTAAAAACTATACACGCTACTCTTGATGGAAAATCTAATAATGTAAATTTCTGTACTCCAGCAATCTTCATATTTTATTATTTTCTAAAAATTTTTTTAACTCATATTCTTCAGAACATCTAAAAACTTCTTCATTTAAACTATCATCTTTAAATGCTATAAAAGTAGGAGCATTCATCACGCCAAATCTAGTAGCTAAATTTAAAAATTTACCTGACATCTCATCTATGATTTCTCCATCAATTTTCGCCATATCCAAAACTACCTTCTTAAAACTTGGGCATTTAGGACAAGTTGTTGTAGTAAACAAAATATAATACATATTAATTTTTATATTCTTCACAAAAACAAGAATTGCTCAAAGCAACTTGCTCTTTAAAAGCTACTCTAGAAACATGTTCAGCCCTCTTCCCAATATTAAATTGTGAAATAGGCCTATAATATCCCATGGTTCTAGTCCATATTTCACATCTTGTTCTTTTTACACTTTGTTCTCCCATATTGTTTTGATTAATTAGTTAATTATTTATTAGCATGATCACTTTTATATTCTGCCCTCCATTCATCATCTATTTTAGAAACACCAGAATACCCAAGTTCTTCATCACATTTAGGACAGAAATCATATTCTCCTGAAAGATATCCATGTATTGGACATATAGAAAATGTAGGAGTTATAGTTAAATATGGTATTCTAAAATTTGTTAAAATTTTCTTAACTAAATTTCTACAATTCTCAGCGCTAGATATTCTTTCACTCATATAACAATGAAACACCGTGCCACCAGTATATTTAACTTGTAAATCCTTTTGATTATTTAATGCCTCAAAAACATCATCTGTAAATCCAACTGGAAGTTGGGAGGAATTAGTATAATATGGAGCCTCAATTGTCCCTGCCTGTAATATATCCGGGAATCTTTTTTGGTCTTCTTTTGCAAATCTATAAGTAGCTCCCTCTGCAGGTGTTGCTTCTAAATTATACAAATTCCCTGTTTCCTCTTGAAAACCTATAATTGTATCCCTCATAAAATCTAAAACTTCTATTGCAAAATTTTTACCGAATTTTGTTGTTATATTATCTTTATCATCTGTAAAATTTCTTATTGCTTCATTCATACCATTAAGGCCTATGGTTGAAAAATGATTCTGTAATGTCCCTAAATATCTTTTTGTAAAAGGAAACAATCCCTTATCTAACCATTTCTGAATTTCTTTCCTTTTTATTTCTAATGAAGACTTAGCTAGATTCATTAAATATTTTAATTGTCTATAGAATCCATCTTTATCTCCTTTATACATATATCCTATCCTTGGCATATTTATAGTTACAACCCCTATAGAACCAGTAAGCTCAGAACTACCAAATAATCCACCTCCCCTTTTTCTTAATTCTTTTAGGTTGAGTTGTAATCTGCAACACATTGACCTAACATCACCAGAATCTAAATCAGAGTTTATAAAATTCTGAAAGTATGGAACTCCATATTTAGCAGTCATCTCAAATAATGGTAACGTTTTCGGATCGTCCCAATCAAAATCTTTTGTAATATTATATGTTGGTATAGGGAAAGTAAATGTTCTACCCTTTGCATCACCTTTTAACATAACTTCAATAAATGCTTGATTTATTAAATCCATCTCATGTTGTAATTCTCTAAAAGTAAACGGAAAATATTCCCCTCCTAACTTTAATCTTTTATCTTTCAAATCGTCAGGGCATTCCCAATCAATTGTTATATTTGTAAATGGAGTCTGTGTCCCCCACCTTGATGGTATATTAGAATTAAAAACAAAAGATTGTATATTTTGATAAACATAATCATAAACCTTTTCATTAATATATTTTTCTTTCTCACTCTCGCTATTAAATTGTATATTATACTTTTCTATATCTTTTCTTAAACTCAATTCATATTTTTTAACATAAGGGGCAAGATATGTATCAAAACTAGAAAAAGCTTGAGCACCAGCCCATTCATTCTGTAATGTCCCTAAAAAATTAATCATCTGAGCTACTGCTGATGATAAATGTTTTGGAGGATTAGACTCTACCTTATTCTCCACGCCATTAAAGCCCTCCTCAAGTAATGCTCTCAAGCTCCAGCCAGCACAATACCCAGAAAACATATCTAAATCATGTATATGATAATCAGCATTTCTATGACAATCACCTATTTCTTTTGGATATATATGTGATAGCCAATAATTAGCAGTAACTTTACCAGAAGTGTTCAATATCATACCACCCAATGAATATCCTTGATTAGAATTAGCATTTACTCTCCAATCTAATTGATCTAAATATTCAGTAATTGTCTTATCAACTTCTATAACAACATTCTTATCATCTCTAACCTCTGATCTTTTTTCTCTATAAAGTATATATGCCTTAGCTACATCTGCATATCCCTCATTTATTAAAACTTTCTCAACACAATCTTGTATCTGCTCTATCTGAGGAACTCCATTACCATATTCCTTCTCCAGCAACTTTAAAACCTTCTTGGCTAAGTTCTTAGCTATACCTCTATCATCTCCACCAGTAGCTTCAATAGCTTTAAATATTGCGTCTTCTATTTTTGTTAAATCGAAGCCAACTATCGCTCCATTTCTCTTTTGAACCTTTAATATTGGCATAAAGTTATATTAATGATGAATAAAAAATATGTTTTTTAACTTTTCCATCCTTTAAAATAAAAAACATATTCTATTAACAAAATTATAACAAATTATTAACATTTTATACAAAAATATAATAAAATTTAAATATAAAAAAATGACCGAATATTAGCCATTTTAATTAAAAAATTACCTAATTATTAGCCAAAAAATGTGTATAAAAAATACCAAATATTAGCAAAACAGAAGTTCCATAAATTTTTGTGAAAAATGTTATACACAAAAATTAAAAATTCCCCCACCAATCAACAACATCATCATTATCTTCTAACAATCTAATAAGATTTTCCATACTTTTATTTTGCTCATCAGTTAGACAAACAGTTTCCTTTGGTATATATCTTATTTCAGCAGATTCTATTTTTATATTTTTACTCTCTAAAAATTTGCTCAAATTTTGTAAATCTTTTATATCAGTATATATTGTTGTTAAATTATCATTTTCT
>JAGPKW010000089.1 GCA_018053685.1 Patescibacteria group bacterium | reverse complement strand
GCCGAGCATTTCTACTTCATTAAGGTTAAATGTTTTGCGAGGTCGTCCTCTTTTTTTAGGCATAATATTAATAAATAACCCATAAATAAGTCAAAAATACCATTTATTTAAGGTTTTTATATTTACCGGATTTTTTCATTGATTTAAACATTTCAATTTGAGCAAGTCTTTTCTTAGCTTGTTTCTTAGACTTGTAAGTTCCCATAGGACGCCCCGAGCTTGCCACTACTTTATAACCTGATTTAACTTTTCTAATCATTTTAATTTCCTTAAGGAGTAAATACATATCCGCATTTAGGGCATACTATAGATTCTTTATTTTCTTCATCTTCTTCTTTATTTTGGGGTTCTTCAATATTATATATAGGCAAATTAGTAAGATTGATATAGTCTTCTATTTCTTTTTCAGTAAAAGGTATTGATTCCATTAAATCTGACATATCATATTCATTCAGTATATCTTGAAATACTTTAGCTAAGGAATATTCATCGTTTCTAAATCTGGTCTCATTTACTTCTACAGCTATTCTTTGCGCTTGTTGAGTAGATATTTTACCTAAATTAAAGCAATATACTTTATCAAAATTTAACTCTTTGATAACATCTAATCTATGATTACCATTTACGACTTCATAGAATCCGGTATCTAACTCACGGACAATTATATTTTCTATTTGTCCGTTTCTCTTAAAATTATTTAATAATTTCTCGTGTAAATAATCATCGTTTAATTTATAGTTCCAGTCTGCCTTTACTAATTTATCAACTGGTAATACTATAAAACCTTTATTACTCGTACTGGTATTGTCTTTCATTATATTTTATTCCTCTTCCTTCCCAAATTTTAGTATAGATAATTTCTTTATATAAATAATACTTAATATCATAATCATACCTTTCATCTCTTTTTCTAATTCTTATAGCTTTATTTAATTTAGATTTACCGCTATATTTAGCTGAGGAACCGTATCTAATAGCGCTTTGCCAAGAGGTAGAATCAACTGAAAGAAAGGGGTATCTCTCTAATAGATAATCACTTGTAATTCCAAAGCCGTGAAATAATGCCTTATTGTTGTTTACTCCATAACAGTAATCAAAAAATTTTAATAGATTTTTTTTCCTTTTACTTTTTTCTGAGCTTATACCGCCTAATCCTATATATTTATATTCTTCAATCCATTCTTTTAATATGCCTCTGGTATTAGAATTTATATAATCAAAATAATGATATACAGGAATGATATGAGAATTAGTTTCTTTTTCTAATATTTTCTGATTTTTTATAGATTCTTCCATATTAAATGTATCCAAATTAAAGCATACTTTGATATTATTTTTATTCAAAAAATATGCATAATCATATACATTAATTCTTGCTCCTTTATGTAAAATAGAGAATCCTCCTGAATCTATTAGGTAATATTTATATTTATCTTTAGGTGGTATATAATTTTTTATATAGTAGAAACTATTTAAAATAGCTTGCACTCCGTGTATATATAAAACATTACCATAATTATAATCGCAAGAAAAATAGTATTTCATATTTCTAAAAGTTTTAAGAATTCTTCTCTTACATTATTATCGTTAAATCTTCCTCTTATAGCAGAGGTTACCATTACTGCGTTTTGTTTTTTAATACCTCGGGCAATCATACATAGATGTTTAGCTTTACAAACAACCATAACGCCTAAAGGTTCTAATTTATTATTTATTTCATCTGCTATTTGCTTAGTAAGGTTTTCTTGAATTTGCAATCTTTTAGAGAATATTTCTACCAGACGAGCTAATTTAGATACACCTATAACTTTACCATTAGGTATATATCCGATGCTTATTTCACCATAGAAAGGTAAAATATGATGCTCGCAAAATGATACAAATTCAATATTTTTTAAAACCACCATTTCTTGGCAATTACCCTCAGTAAATGTTTTAAATATATCGGCTGTATTTACTTTATAACCGCCGAATAATTCTTTAAAAGATTTTAAAACTCTTTCAGGAGTTTCTCTTAAACCTTCTCTTTCAGTATTTTCTCCAATATATTGTAGCAGAGAGGATATTATATTTTTTACCTCAATTTCAGAAATTTCTGTATTTGGCAAGATAGCCTCCATTCAATATTATTATAGAATAAATCATTTTCAAATCCATAAATATAATCAAGACATCTTCTAAGATTTCTTATATAATTACTAAATTTTATCATACAAGGCTGTAAATAATAATAATCTGCTTTACATTCCCCGGGATTATTACAGTGCATAATACCTTCACTATTGACTAATAGTTTAACTTCATTAGCCTTTTTTATTTTACAAATACTATTAACTTTAGGGGATACTGTTATCCAATTTAACCCTTCAAAATTTGGCACTATCGTTCCATTAGTTTCAATTGCTATTACATAATTACTTAATTTATCAATCAAAATATGATTATTATTTAATTGCAGTAAAGGTTCACCTCCAGTTAGCACTATCATAGGATATTTATTATCTGGCACTATTTGCTTAATTTTATCTACTATTTCCTCTGCTGTCATTTCATCGTAAGTAAGATTAGGAGTATCGCAAAAAGGGCATTTTAGATTACATCCGTAAAATCTAATAAAGACCGCTGGTCTTCCTACATTAAAACCTTCACCTTGAATGGAGTAAAATATCTCATTTATTTTATATTTATACATCTTTATCATATACCACGCTATTATTATCAGTTTCTTTAACTTCAATTTTATAGCAGAAAGGAATATTATCAGCCAGCCATTTAGCTATATTCTCTGCTGTAGGCTGTTTAATGTAATTGTTAATTAACTGATGGTCTAATGTATCTATTATGCCTTTTATTTTTCTAAAATCTATAATCATTCCATCTTCATTCAATTTATCAGATTTGCAATATACAGTTATTTTCCAGTTATGGCCGTGCAAGTTTTTACACGCCGATTCATAATCTAAATTAAGACTATGAGCTGATGAAATATTATATTTGCATTTTAAGTAATACATATTTCAATCTCCTATTGAGGATATAATAAATAATCTTAATATCTTGTCAAGTTTTATTTAATAAAAAATCGCAAGAATAAATATAGAACTAAATAAAGTCTAACTTCTTATTTATTATATATTTAATTATGTTATGCTAAAAGGCTATTTTATAATACTAAAACGGAGTTAATTATATATCTATCAATAATATAACCGGGTTATGGTATATACCTATTATTACCATAATTTAAGCTATCATTAATAAAAGAGGAAATACTGAAATGCTTTATTAGAACGGTATAGTCAATTCTTAAAATAACAGAAAATCAAAAGCATAACATATTTAAATGATTGATATATAATAAGATAATAACGATTTAATAATAAAAAACAGCATTAAAAAAGTTAGTAAAGCATTAAAATATCAGTATTTAGCTAAATGAATATATATTTAGATAGATATATAATATAATATATATATATATAATATAATATAAAGGAAAAAAATTAATTTTACGAAGGTAAAAATTTAGATTAATTATTTATAATAAAATAACCGTGAAAATTCCCTACAGATTCTTTAGAGCATTATTAATAGTATATCTATCCGACCTGGATTATAAAAATCAAGAATAGCTACTAAAGCCAAATAAAAAATGACATAAAAAAGCACTAAATTGAGTAGAAATAGAATATTTTAAAAAAAAACTTAAAAAAAGTAAAGCTATAAGTCATTCATATATAATAAGTTAAAAAATATAAGCATAAAAAAAATGAAAAAACTGGAAAAAATGAAAGATTTTGCTTGACCTAAAAACCAGATGTATTAATATATAATCATAATATGAAATATTAAATTTGACTGGGAGGTCAAAATGAAACAAGTAACAAACGAAATCGCAAAGCAGAGGGTTATTGATACCCTCAGGAAACTTTCGCAAAAATTCCCTTCTGCAGATAAACTTGCAGAAGCGGTCAAAGAACTTGGACTTTTTGATGGTA
>JAGPKW010000088.1 GCA_018053685.1 Patescibacteria group bacterium | reverse complement strand
GGATCCAATTGCACCACCTGAATTCAAAGAGCTTCCTAAGTTCATGGAAAACTTAGATATTCCTTTTACAATAACTGTTACAACAATGCCTACTTTTAAACTTGGTGATATGAAAAAGGTAAAAGTAAAAAAAGAAAAGCTTACAGTTGAACAAAATGAAATAGATAGTGCATTAGAAGAACTTAAAAAATCACAAAAGACTAAAGCTAAGGAAATAAATGATGAATGGGCAAAAGAAATAGGAGAGATAATAGGAGAGAAAGAGATCAAAACCTTAGATGCTCTTAAAGAAAAGATAAAAGATGCACTTTTAAAAGAAAAAGAACATTATCAAATTCATCAAATGCAAGATAGTGCACTAAAACTCGCAATACGAGAGTGTAATATCGAAATACCACAGCAAGCAATAGATTATGAAGCACAAGAGAGAGAAAAAGCTTTCGTAGAAGATATGAAGAGTAGAGGAATAAATATTGATGATTTTCTTAAGGCTAATAATATTACGATAGAAAAAATGAGAGAGTTATGGAAGCTTGATGCAAAAGAAGCTATTGAGGCAGATGTCTTTCTCACTCTTTATGCAGATTCAAGGGACATACAAATGACAGATGAGGAGCTTGATACAAGAATAGAAGAGATTAAAAAACAAAGACCTGATGTAGATAAAAATATATTTACCAATGCTGAGTGGAGAGAAAATATGAAGAGAGTAGGAAGAAAAGAAAAAGCTTTTAATATGTTTATTGAAGAGGTATTAGGTAAAGAGTATATAGATGAACATAATTAAAATGTAAATATTTAAATATATGGCATTTTTAATACCAACAGTAATTGAAAAAGATAGGGAAGGGGAAAGAGCCTACGATATTTATTCTAGACTTCTTAAGGACAGAATTGTGTTTTTAGGTGGTCCTATTGAAACTCATTTAGCTAATACAATAGTGGCTCAGCTCTTGTTTTTAGAAAAAGAGAATCCTGATGAAGATATTCAAATGTTTATAAACTCCCCTGGAGGAGAAATAAATGCAGGTATGGCAATACTGGATACTATGAACTATATAAAATGTGATGTGTCTACTATTGCTGTAGGTCTTGCAGCTTCTATGGGTTCACTTCTTCTTGCATTTGGAGCAAAAGGAAAGAGGTTTGCTCTCCCAAATAGCAAAATTCATATTCATCAGCCACTTGGTGGAGTACAAGGACAAGCTAGTGATATTGCAATTGAAGCAGAAGAGATATTAAAAACTAGAGATTTATTATACAGAATGTTATCAAAACAAACAGGACAGAGTATAAAACAAATACAAAAAGATGCTGATAGGGATAAATATTTTACAGCACAGGAAGCAAAGGAGTATGGATTAATAGACAAGGTAATAAGTAAGAGATGAAGTTTTTTAAATTAAGTATTAATGAATATGGAAAGGGGCATAGAGAGTTATAGGAAAGAAGAAAGTACCCTTACAAAATATATTAAACAAATAGAGGAATTAATGGCTGGAAATAAAAAGGAAGATTTAGAGAAACTTCTTAATAATGTTATTAATCTTTTACCAGAGAATGTAAAATCTATTTCTATTCCTGTTACATCTTCTAATGGTGAAATAGAATTTGTTACAAAGGAGAGAGAAAGTAATGTTCCTGAGGAAGAACAAAAGGATTGGAATATAGGTGATTTAATAATATATTCAATAAAAGAAGAGGGCTTGACAAATAAAAATGAGAATTATCGTTGATTAAGAAGATATTTAATAATAAAATATTAAGTATTATATGGGCGATTAGCTCAGCTGGTTAGAGCGTCACATTGACATTGTGAAGGTCACAGGTTCGAGTCCTATATCGCCCACCAATTTTTTATTCGAAGATCTTGATTAAATTTATTATTAGAGGGGGTAAATGATGAGAGTGTAGATAAGGAACTTCATTTTTTAATAAAACAATGCTCTAACTTAAATGTAAAATCAAGATCAATAAAAGAGTATAATTCATTAAGAAAAAGGATTATTCAAAGAGAAAGGGTAAATCTTAAACCTGAATGACATCTTAAAAGAGTTAATAAAAAGGTGTTAAATTAAGTAAGAATAAAATGAGTAGTTTACAAGACTTATATGGTTCCCTTCTTGGGACTCAAGTTGGTATTTTTGCAATCATTGTTGGTGTTTTACTAGTATATTTCCAAATTATTTACAGCCAATTCTCTTACGATTATCTTAAGAAAACCTTTTTCAACAAATTTTTACTTCTATATATTCTTTTAAGTCTTTTGAGTATATTTATGACTCTTATACCTTGGTATCTACTTACCATATCAACTTATGATTTTTTCCCAAATATAGATTTAAATTCTATCCAAGTAATCTCCCATAATTACTTTCCATTACTTTGTATTGGTGTTTTTATCTTATCTATTCTAATGTTCTTCTTATATCTTTTAAAAGTTTTTAAGTATCTCAATCCGCAAGATGGAATAGCTCTAATATTCAACAATATCAGTTATGAAGAGATTAGAGATTTTCTATTCCAAAAATATGATTTACAGATTCCTTGGGACCAAGATTTACACCAGATTAGAGTCACATTAGATAGTGAGAATATCTCTGATGAAGAGTTAAAGAAATCCGAAAAATTACAAGAGGAGGCTAAAATTAGAGAAGCAGTTAATAATGCACTTGTCTCTGAAATTAGACTGAAAGTTGCTGGGAAAACAGACCCATTTGACCCAATAAAAGGTTTTATATTTCAATTCATTCAAAGATTTGATCTGATTGCATTAGAAAAAACTAATAAACATCTGACTAAAAAATTTGAAGAGTTTGTAAATACTGTCACTCCAGTTTCAGAAAAATGGAAACCTGAAGATGGCTTGGTTGAAAAACTTGTTAAACATTATTTATCTCTAATTGAATCTGCAATTGAAATTTCAGATAAACAAAACTTAGAATCTGGGAAGAATCTTTTAATTAAATTAAGTTCTGAAGTATTAACCATTCTACTAAAGAGGGATTACTTCAATGAGGGTTTAATCATTATTGTTTTTTGGGAAAGATTTCTCAAAGATGAAAAGGATATCTCCGCACTTTTCTTTGATCAAATAATGCAATATTTTAGGAATTTAAAAGAATATTTATTAGAGCATTCAACCCATTCTGAAGAGGTAGAAGCATTTATAGAAGAGGTTTCAAAGTCTCTTGGTGGAATATGTTACAGACTGTTGGATAATTCCTCTTTTGAAACTAAAGTCTATGTAACAAACATAGAAGATTCTGATAAGCTAAGTAATTGTTTGTTTTCAATATTAGAAATTGGAGACCTTTATGAAAAAAATCCTTCATTTTACCCATTGTTTTACTATGATACTTTAAAAAGTATTGTGGAGAAATCAGGAAAAATGCTTAGTACAGAATATAAACATAAGGAAGTACCTGAATTTTTTAGACATCTGTTTTTTGAGGTTTCTTACAATATTAGGAAACTTGCTGAAGCACAGATTTCCTCAAATAATCCGCATAGCGCAGCTCTCTCTATACTTAAGTTGAAGGAAATATATTTGGTATTAAAGGAGTATAACTTAGATTACCAAGCCCATGAGATAATGGTGGAGATTGTCCCATTGGCATTCTATTCTTATGTACACAAAGTTGATAATGATTCTCTAGTTGGGGGGAATCTTAATAACTTTTTAATAGACTTCATATCTGAAACTAGAGAAAACATTGATAAAGAAGTGAGAGAACAATACATTAGCAATCATAACTTAGAGCATACTAAGGTCTGGGAATTTGTGAAGAAGATTGGTAGGGAATTAAACACCAATTTTGGGTTTATGTTTGAACCCACCACTGGAGAAGACTATCCTCCAAATGATACTAGAAGAAAAACTACTGTATGGTCATAAGTTTATTATTTACTATAAACATAGTAAAATAAGCCAACATGGATATAGTAACTAAAGAAACATTCAAGATTAAATTACAAAAACTAGTTGACCACTTCTCTGACAATGAGCAATACTATAAATCCTC
>JAGPKW010000087.1 GCA_018053685.1 Patescibacteria group bacterium | reverse complement strand
GTTTGCAATATACCAACTAAAGCGTCTATTAATATTGCATTTAATGTTGATTGTAGTGATTCCTATGATGAGAATGGAGATAATTTAAGATTTAATATAGATATGGGAGATGGAAGGTCTAGTGAACAAGATAATTTTTATTTTAGATATTTTAATGCAGGAGATTATATTATACATGTTAATATATATGATAGCAGAGGCTTGGAGAGTATTAAAAATTATAAAATAAATGTTAGTAGTAAAATAGATGATATATGGTTTTTGCCGGAAGACATAGAAAAACGAGAAGATGAAATATGCAACAATATATCTAGTGGGGAACTCCAAGATTATAATATAGGAGATTGTGTTAAACTGACTTCATTTATAACCTCAATGCCAAATTCTTTAATAGATAAAATTTTTTATGTAGATGGTGCCCAGGTTTATTTTTATTCAGAAGATTTCCCAGATATGAATTTAGGTGATGAGATTACGTTAACTGGTGAAGTATCTTCTAACAGAGGGGAAAAGAGAATAAAAATAGATAAAAAAGAAGATATTATTATTAATAAAAATAAACAGATTAAAGAAGAATACTATAAAGCATATAGTAATGAAGATTTAGAATTAAATATTGCAAAGCTAGTTTTAGTGGAGGGGATTATAATTAGTAAAACAAAAAATCATATAATTATTCAAGATAATGATCAGAAATTTGATATTTATCTTAGTAATAAACTAGTTGGTAATATTGATAATATAACAAGAGGTGATAAGGTTTCTGCTATCGGTATAGTAAATAAAATAAATGATAATTTTAGAATTATATTAAGAAAATTTAATGATATACAAAAAATAGAAGAAAAAAACGATACAGAGGATGATTTTAATATTGCTTTAGTACAAGAAGATAGTGTTGTTAATGATAAACAGTCTTACGGATATGTAGCAGAAAGTCAAAGTCAAGAACAAGAATATATTGTTAATACAAACAATAATACAAAGAGGATTTTATTAATGATTTCATCAGCTATATTAGTTATTATTGTTATAATAGTGTTATTTTTGATTATTAAGAATGACAAGAAAAAGAAAAGTATTGCACACTGAATAAAGATATGATAATATGTTATCATTGGTTCCTTGGTGTAGCTGGTTTAACACGCATCCCTGTCACGGATGAGATCATGGGTTCGAGTCCCATAGGAACCGCCAGCATAGATCATTATTTTGATGGTCTATTTTTCTTTTTATTTTTTATAATTAGTATTATAGCCAGTGTTATTGTGCCTAGTATTAATAAAGCGATTGATATTTCTTTATAATATTTTATAAGCAGATCTTTATTTGCCCCTATAAAATATCCAAGAATTGCAAGTATAGAGGTCCATAATAGAGAACCAATAAATGTAAAAAATAGAAAACTTGGAATACTCATTTTTGCAAGACCTGCTGGTAGAGATACTAATTGTCTTATACCAGGGATCAGCCTCCCTATTAAAGTTGATACTGCACCATTTTTATTAAAATATTCTTCTGATTTTTTAATGGAATTCTCACTCAATAATAGCATTTTACCAATTTTAGAATTTGCAAATTTATATATTACTGGTCTACCTAAGAAATATGCAAAATAATAATTAAATATTGCACCAAGTAAGCTTCCTAAAACACCACTTAGAACAACTAAAATTACATTTAATTTCCCTTGGCTTGCAAGAAATGCTGCTGGAGGAATTACTATTTCTGATGGAAATGGTATAAAAGAGCTTTCAATTGCCATTAATATTGTTATATTCACATAATTTAATTGTCCAAAAATACTCATGAAAAAATTAGTAATTGCATTCAACATTTATAATTATATAGGTAATTAGATTTATATATTCTATCATATTTTTTATAAAACCATAATTTTGGTATAATATTAGTAAATGATATTAATATTTTTATGCGTGAAAGTAGGCATATAGAACTTAATACTAATAATAACCAAGAGAAAGAGAAGATTATAAACTATAAAATTATAATCTGGTCTGTATTTTTATTTTTAATATTAACTATAGGAATATTTCTAATATTATATGTTGATTATAGAAATAAAGAGAATAAAAATATAATTAATGAGTTTAATAAAGGGGTGTTATCAGAGTCAAAAAATAATAGTGATATGCAGAATATTATAAATTTAATAAATACCCAGAAATATGATGAAGCTATAATTGCAACAGACAAGCAAATAGAACAACAGCCAACAGCAGCTTTGTATTTTTATAAAGGTATTGCATATTTAAATTCTGGTAGGTATGAGAAATGTATAGATGCTTATAATAAATCAATAGAACTAAATCCAAATAATATTTATGCATATTTAAATAAAGCTGATTGTCTAGCAGATTTAGAGAATTATAAAGAAGCGGTGAGTGTAATAGATCAAGCATTAGCAATAGATCCTGGGAATAATATTTTATTAAATAAAAAAACTATTTTTGAATCATATATAAAATGAAATTATGAAGAAGATGTATAGATTTTTTTACGAATTTGATATAACATAGGGAAATTATATAACCATTTTTGATTATAGTATCGTAAATCAGATAATAAATGTCTTAAAGATTCATCAAGGGAGAATTGTTTATAATCTTTAATAACAATGTTGAGTTAAAGTGAATAATTTATGAAATTAAATAAAATACAATACAAATTTAATAATGTTAATTTTTATGTATATTTAAGAGATGATGTAGATTTAAGTGTTTTTAATGAGATATTTAAATATAGGGAATATAGATCTTGCGAGGATATATTAAGGTATTCTGATAAAGGAATTGTTTTGGATATTGGAGCTCATATAGGTCTTTTTAGTCTTTATGCATATTGTTTAAATAAGAATGTTGAGATATACTCTATTGAGCCAGAAAAACATAATCTAGAAATACTAGGTTTAAATAAAAAAGAAAATAAAATAAAGAATATAAAAATTATAGACTGTGCAATTACTGAAAGAAGAGGGGATGGGGAACTTGTTGTGACAGATGATAGTATTAATAATTATGTTCTATCATCTGAAGATTTTGAAGGCTCAAAATTAAAATTTCAAAAAATAAAACTGTTGACTTTAGAAGATTTTTTAAAAGAAAATAAAATAGAAAAAGTCTTGTTATTAAAGATGGATATAGAGGGTGGTGAATATAAGGTATTTGAGAGCATAAAATATGAGACTTTAAGTAAAATCAATAATATAATTTTAGAGTATCATTTAGATAAGGACATTGGTTATGATCAAAAGTTTCTAGAGAATATATTAAGAATAAATGGTTTTTCTGTTCAATTTTTTCCATCTGGCTTTGATCCAAAAATGGGGTTTATTCTAGCTAGGAATAAAAGGTGAGGTTTATTTATTTAATTTAATTATAATTTTATGTCAGGGCATTCAAAATGGGCTACAACTCATAGACAAAAAGCTGTTATTGATTCACAAAGGTCAAAAGAGTTTTCTAAACTTTCAAGACTTATAACAGTGGCTGCAAGGCAAAAAGGTGGTGATATATCATCTAATTTTTCTTTAAGAATGCTTGTAGAAAAAGCAAAAGATTGTTCTATGCCCAAAGATAATATTGATAAAGCTATAAAAAAGGGGATAGGAGAGGATGGAGATGAAAATTTCGAGGAGCTTATTTATGAAGCTATTGGTCCATATAATACTCAATTTATAGTGAAATGTTTGACATCTAATAAAAATAGAACCGCTAATGATATAAGGTGGATATTTAGTAGAAATGGAGGAGCTTTCAGCTCTGTGATGTGGAATTTTGAGCAGAGGGGAGCTATAGAAATATATTCTTTAAGATCTCAAATTAAAAATTATGATGATTTTGAATTGGAGATTATAGAAAATGGTGGTATAGACATAGCAGAAAATGATAATTTAACAACAATATATACTGATATAAAAGATTTACAAAATTTGAGCAAATTTTTAGAGAGTAAAAATATAAAAATAGAATCTGCTGAAATAAGATATATACCAAAGGAAACTGTT
>JAGPKW010000005.1 GCA_018053685.1 Patescibacteria group bacterium | reverse complement strand
AAAACTGATGGTTCATTATATTGTTTTTTGCTATAAATTCTATTGTTATAGATTAATGTTTATCAATAACTTACATAACTTGCTAATAGTCTATTACTTACACTTATAACAACGCTTGTTATTTTGATATATATCAATGTTTTAACAACGTTCTTTTTTTTGTTTATATTTTTATTACACTACCTTGTATTATGTGGTGTATCAGTTTTATCCAACTTGGATAAAACTGATGGTTCATTTCAAAAAAGTAACTTGCTAATAATTAGTATGTTAGCAAACTTCTGCTATTTTTTTCTGCGTATTATGTGGTGTATCCGTTTTGTCCAACTTGGACAAAACGGTTGGTTCATTATATTGTTTTAAAGTTTGTTTTTTAGCTTCTGACATTTTTTCCCTTCCCTGCTTTAATTTTATATATACATTTATATCAAAATAAATTAGTATAATTATATTATTGTTTTAGCTAAATACGTATATAAATTAGTGTAATTATTTTATTATTTTAGCTAAAAGTATTAAAAAAGTAATAAAAACATTTGGTAATAACAAAAAATGTTAGTATATTTGTATAAATAAAAAAAATGGTAATATTAGAACATAACAAAAGTAATAATAGCAATAATGGTATGGAAATAAATAATAAAAATAAAAAATATTTTGAAGGCGTTGCTTATGAATATTTACAAAAGCACGCAAAATATGTAAAAAGAGTTGCAGAGGAGGAGGCACCAGATTACTTTTATGAAACTAAAAGGGAGATGGAGGGAGTGTATGGATGGTTTAATTGTGAAGGCAAAGAGGATAAATATATGTTACCTATTTATGTAACTGGCTGGTGCTTTGAGAAGGAGACTGATTATTTGGAATTTTTAAATTTAATAGGACAATAACCAAAAAAAATAAAATTATGGAAACGCAGGAATTTAAAAAATTAGTAGTAGCCTTTCAAATAGGCACTTTATCAAGGTATAATTACAAAAAGCCTAATGTAATAACATATCTTGGGGAGATGGATTTCAAAGCAATTCAAAAGCTTCGTATAAATGAAATCTTTTACAAAAAGGTAGATGGTAAAGATATTATAACTGATGAGATGGGAAATATTGTAAGTGATGATGATATTAATGGGGAGGTTGGTGTCCTAAATTTTGACAATAATTATGATACAACGTATTGCAAATATTATGAGGATTGCACCATTGAGGAGATGGAGGTAATAAAAAAATCAGATATGTATAAGACGGCGGAGTTGGAGGCATATCTTGGAAATATTAATTTTAATAAGTGAGGGGAGGTAAGACTATGGAAAGAAAAATATATAAGTGTCCACGTTGTAATAGTGAGAACATATCATACTATAATAAATCTGGTGAGGATATAATATATATATGTAATGTATGCGGACGTTTATTCAATCCTAAAAGAGCAGTAAAAAGTAAAAATTATGATATTGAGAAATATTACAATGAGTATAAAAACGGGCGGACTATTTACAGCATATCAAAAGAACTTGGAATACCTTGGAACACTATAAAAAGACAATTATTAAAATACGAATACGAACAATCCCTAAAAAATAAAGGCAATGAATGAGATAAATGAGATAGTAAAAAGTGAGCAAAATATTGCTATAACTATTATGCAAAAAATAGACGAGTTGGTAGATACTTTTATCAATTCGCAGGATGTAAAAGAAAGCTCTAAATCCACATACAGGCGGACATTAAAGCAATATTTTAGTTGGATATATAAGAATGGATATTCTTTAAATGAAATAACAAGGCAGCACGTATTAGAGTATAAAAACGAACTATTAAATAAAGGTAAAAGTAGTTTAACAGCAGGTAGTTATATAACAGTAGTAAGAAAGTTTTATGAGTGGACTGAAAGTAATAAGATATATCCAAACGTTGCAAAAGGAGTAAAATCTCCTACTCGCATACAGGCTTTTAGAAAGAGACCTTTATCAGTAGAGCAAATTAATAGATTATTAGATTATTTTTCTAATAAAGATATAAGAGATTATGCTATTGTAAACTTACTTTTACGAACTGGTTTAAGAACTATTGAAGTAGTTAGAGCAAACGTGGAGGATATAACATTTAAAGGCTCTCAGCGGGTTTTACTTATACAAGGTAAAGGCAGAGTGGATAAAGACAATTTTGTAATATTAACAGATAAAACATTTGAACCTATTAGAAGGTATCTGGATACAAGGGGGAAGGTTTCTGGCAGTGAACCTTTATTTATTTCAAATTCTAATAACAGCAAAGGTAATAGATTAACTACCAGGACTATAAGTTACATTGTAAAAGAAGGTTTAAAGGAGATAGGGCTTGATGAGAGATGTTTTACAGCACATAGTTTAAGACATACAACGGCTGTAAATATATTAATAGGCGGTGGGACGTTGGAGATGGTACAGTTTACATTAAGACATACAAATCCATCTACTACTCAAATATACACGTCTACTTTAAATGAAATAAGAAGATTACAGGGGAGTGGGGAGGCGTTGTTAGATAAAATATTTTAAATTATGGTAGATATTACAGAATTTTTAAAGAATGAACTTTATCCAGCTATTTATGAAAGCATAGATAAAGTTTTTCCAGAGCACAATTTTAAACGTTTTTCAAACGGATGGAGAAGTAATACATATTTAGATGGTAGACCTCATAATAGAAGCGATAAGACAGTAATAACAAAAAATAAACCACATTTAATACTTGAGCAAGGCGGGGAGGTTTTAAGCATTGTAGACTATGTAATGAGGCGGGATAATGTAGATTTTATAACTGCTGTAAAGACTTTATGTAATATAGTAGGGTATAATCTACCTAACAATGTAAACACTGAAAATTATCAGAAATATAAATTAAAAAATTCAATATTAGAGGAATGTAATAATTATTTTATTAAACTTTTAACAACTTCTAATGAAACAAAAGAATATTTATATTCCAGAGGGTATACAGATGATGATATAGAAGGTATGGAGCTTGGATATATAGGTAATATAAATTCACTAAAAAAGCATTTGTTAGACAAAGGATATACAGAAGAGCTTATAAAGGAAATTATAAAATTTCCTAGTGGTGTAGGCATTACTCATAATCTTACCATACCTTATAGGGTAGGTGGTATTTTAAAAGGCTTTAAATTTAGGACTATAAATAATGATATTCCAAAATATTTAAATTCTATAGGATTAGATAAATCAGAAGGTTTTTTTAATATTTCTGGACTAAAAGGTAATAAAGATTTAGTAATAGTGGAGGGTGAATTAGATGCTCTTTTTGCTACTGTAAAAGGTGTGGATAATGTAGTAGCTATGGCAGGTAGTAGTATAACTTCTAATCAGATAAAAGATGCTGTAAAAAGGGGTGTACAGAAGTTTACATTATGTTTTGATAGGGAACCAGATAGAGAGGAGGAGACAAATAAAAAGATAAATAATGCTATAGATATAATTTTAAATGAAGATGTGTATAAAGTTTATATAGCTACTTTGCCAGATTTAGGGGAGAAAACAGATGTAGATAGACTGATAAAAGAGCAGGGAGTAGATATTTTTAAAGAATGTATAAGGAAGGCTATTATATACTATTTGTATAAAATGGATAACATATTTGATAAATATGCAAAGATAGAGGAGGAGAATGGAGATTTAAGTAGAAAACAAATAGATGATTTAGTGTATGATATAGTAAAAGAGGGTGCACTTATACCAGATCTTATAGATAGAAATATTTACATAAATAATTTTATGGCTTTAAGTTTTACAAAAGACTATGGTATTACAGAGAAGGAATTATCTATGGCTATGGATAGATTGACATTTGAGATGGGTAAAGATAGACAAAGAAAAGATTTGGTGAATGTAATATCAGAGGCTACAAAGCTAATAAACAATGGTGATTTTAAGGATGCTATAGAACTAATTGATGTAAAGATAAAAGATATAAAATTAATAGATAAGATTACTGAATTTAGTAAGTTAATGGTACCAACAAGTGAGAAGGATATAAAAAACAGATTATCTAGTAGGC
This sequence comes from Patescibacteria group bacterium, assembly GCA_018053685.1. Classification (GTDB taxonomy): domain Bacteria; phylum Patescibacteriota; class Patescibacteriia; order JAGPKW01; family JAGPKW01; genus JAGPKW01. The sequence goes on along the minus strand of JAGPKW010000005.1, from coordinate 13,883 downwards.
AGGAGGATTTAAGGTCTGGGTATAAGATAGGAATAAATAATGATTATGAAGATTTGTTATTACCATCAGGTGCTATTAGTATTTTTGCAGCACCAACCTCGCATGGTAAGACATCATTGCTTATAAATTTAATTTTAAACGTAGCTAAAGAGTATAAAGATAAGGAATTTTATTTTTTTAGCTATGAGGAGGATAAAGATAGTGTTATAATGAAGACATTAAATACGTATATAGATAAAGATATAAGCAAAAATAACAGGAAGAGTATAAGGAGTTATTTAGCAACTGGTAGTACTAAATATATAAATAAAGACTATGAGCAATATTTTATATCAGAAAAGGATAAATTCTTTAGAGATTTTATAGATACTAAAAGAATAAACATTTATTATTCTGATTATAATTCTGATATGTTATCAGATGCTATCAGGTATTTGCATAAAAATGGCAATCCAGGGGCTATATTTATAGATTATATGCAGCTTTTATATTTACCAAGTGGTAAGTATAAGGCTTATTCAAGGCAAGAAGAGTTAAAGCAGATATGTATATCTTTAAAAGATGTAGCAGTAGAGACGGGGTTACCAATTATTTTAGGAGCACAATTCAATAGAGAGGTTGTAAATTTACTAAAGATACATCCAACTAAAATAGGTGAGGCGGGAGATATAGAGAGGGTAGCTAATTTGATAGTAGGTTTTTGGAATAATAAATTTGAAGGTATATGTAGTGAAGGGGAGCAGGCAGATATTGCTAGGAAATTAGATAATCATTACAATACAGAAACATTATATGTTACTATCTTAAAGAATAGAGATGGGAAGGCTGGCATAGAGGAGATATTATCATTTAATGGGAATACAGGTAAAATAAAAAACATAGACAATGATAAAGATAGTCCATTTTAATATGATATTAAAGAAATCCTACTTCCATAAAGATTACATTACAGAAGTAAAAATAATATATATATATATTATGTTAATTTTATAAAAACATACTTATGCAAAAAGGTAATTATAATAAAATAGTTAACAACTTGATAAAAAAGGGAATATTGAAAAATAGTAATGATATATGCTCTATTGACTCTATTGCTGTTAAGATATTTATGAGTCTTACACCTGCTGAACATAACTATTTGATATATCATAGAGACTTGCAAAAAATTAGAGATGTTTATTTAAAATATGGAGACTGGAATAAGATATTTGATGAGGATTATAATGTAGATGATATACTTGATATGGCAGAACCATTTATGGACTATGTAGAAGAGGTTTACAATGTAAATATTGAAGATGCTAATCATTTAAAAGAACTTACAGGTATTACTAAATTAACAATAAAAGAGTTAAATAAGATAATAATAACTTCAAGGCATACTAAATATTTAAATGATATATATATAGCTATAGAGGACGGAGCTAAATATAAAGACCTTTTAAAAATAGAACCAAAAGATTATGGACTACCAGAAAAATGGACTGGGCAAATAACAAAAGATAAAAAAAGTGCTATAATGTTTGTAATACTTTTTGAATTTAGCTTAGATGCTTGTAATAATTTACTATTATATCCTAGTTTAAGAGAGATAGCAAACTATTTGGAAGCTCCATTATCTTTTATAATAGATTGTTTTAAAAAATATTAATAATATGGGCGATTTAGAAGATAAAGAAAAATTTATAGAACTTAGAGCTAAGGGCTGGACATTTGATAAAATAGCAAAAGAACTACATAAAAGGAAGGCTACTTTAATTGATTGGAGTAAAGAATTAGAAAGTGAGATAGCAAATAGAAAAGCCATAGAACTTGAAGTTTTATATGAAAAACATTATTTACTAAAAGAGCAAAGGATAGAAAAACTTGGCAACTTACTTAATAAAATAATCAATGAAATAGATAACAGGAATTTAAAAGATATACCAACTGATAAGTTATTTGACTTGCTTTTAAAATACAATAAGGAAATAAAAGAGGAGATGATAGAACCAGTATATAAGAGCACTATGGAGATAGAAAATGAAAGACAAAGCTATGAATTATTAAAAACACTTACAGTAATAGAAAGTGATAATCACGTTGAAACTAATATGGAACTAATTAATGAATAAATTAAAAAAGTAAAGAAATGAAAGATAGACAAATTGAAGCAAAAGATATTAAGAAATTACTTTTAAGAGTTTATAAAAGATATACAGCAGGAGCTATTACTGATGTACAGGCACAAAGAGAAACATATATACTAAATAGTATTTTAAAGGCTATAGAAACAGTAGATATTGAGGAGAGATTAAAGAATATAGAAATAATATTAAAAAGTGATAAATAATATGGCAAAAAGTGATATAGATAAAATTATTACATCGGGGTCTATTAGACAAAAACTACTTTTAATAGCAGATGATAGGGCAAGAGAACACTTTTCTTATGATAGACTACTTACTGATTTTGAACATAATCTAATAAGAGATAGCTTAAAAACCAATAATGAAATAAAATTATGGAACTTATATATAAAATTTGATGAGTTATTAATTCAATCTATAAACAACTTAAGAGGATTAATTTATGAATTTTTAATGTATGTTCAAGATTTTAAAGGGTTTTTGATGGTATGGAATACTTTAGAAAACACTGAGCAGTTAGTAAACCTATCTCTCCACGAATTAAAAGATATAAACAAACGTAAAGAAGTAGCAAAAGATATATCAAAAGGTGTATATTTACTATTAGGAAATATAGAAATAGATAAAGAGGGCTATATAGAAATAAAAACAAAATTTGATACTGTTAATAAATCAGATACACCTATAAGAAAAGAAGATAGTTTGACTTTTGTAATTGATTTTAAAAGGCAACAAATAGAAAAAACAGCAACCAAATATATAAGCTGGGAGGCAGCTATTATTGATTTTATGAATGATAATAATATAAACATAAAAACATATAAAGATATCTTAAAACAATATAAATCACTTATTACAGTAGATTTTGGAATATATAAATATAAGGGTATGTTTAATCCAGAATTAAATGGTAATAATCAAAATATAGAAAATATTTTAAAGAAATATGCTATCATTCCAGACTTAAGCAATCTTAAAGTAGATAAAAAGGAGTATGATTGGTTTAAGAGTAATTTTTTAAATATTGATAAATAGATGGAAAAATAAATAATTGTATTTATGAGTAAAAAAGAAGCTAAAAATAATAAAAATATCTTTAATGATATTTCTGGTCTTACAGGTATAGATAAAGAAATAGTAATTCCTATAGGAAAAGAACAAAAAGAGAAAAGTGGGAAAACACAACAATATAAACGTTCTGGACATCTAGTAGACCAAATACTTAAAACATCATATAATAAAGATAATCAGCTTACTTTATTTGATAGCTTAAATGATACAACAAAAATAAAAATTAAAGAAAATGGAATAGAAGGAAAATTAGTAGTTGAAGGTATAAGAAATTTATCTGCAAGTGAACATAAATTAATAGATGCTATATGTAATTTATTAGGTAAAAAAAGTCAAATAACAGATGCAACAAAAGAAGACTACTATACAGGTGATATTGGCTATGATTTAATACCTTGGGGAGAACATAATAATAAAGAAAAAGCTCCAAAGCTATCGGTTTCTATTTATGAGCTAACAAAAGAATATACTACTAAAAAAAACATAGGCGGAAATGATGTAGAAAATGTAATGGATATACTTACAAAATTGTCTAATAAACGTTTTTTATTAAGATATACAGCAACTATAAGGGGAAAAAATGGATCTAGGAAAGAAATTAAAATAGAAAAATATTCACCACTTTTAGATATAACTCACTTCAATATAACTAAATATAATTCCAAAAATGTAAAGACTAATGAAAAAAAAGAAACTATAATACAACTAAATCCTATTTTTAGACACCAAATAGAAACTAAATATATTAATTATCCTATTGATATTACAGATAGAACACAAAAAGCATACGGTTCAAAATATGTTTCTAGTATTACCTATATGTTAAGAGACTATTTATTAAGAGAACTAAGTAGTAAACGTTACAATCCAGAAATAACTATGGAAAGACTTTATTACATTTTAGCAGAAAAATGGATGAAAGAAGGTAGAAAGAAAAAAGTAAAGGAAGATACAGAAAAGGCTTTGGAGACTATGAAGGAATTAGGACTATTGATTTCTTATGAAATAAAAAAAGGTGTCTATGGTGAAGATAAAATAATATTTACACTAAATAAAGATTTTGAATAAAATATTTTATTGCTGTTATTTTAGGCTTATTTATATATAAACTTGCCAAATTTAAGGTTTTTTTATTTTATAGTATTATATATGTATTTTAAATAAAAGTTGCTTAAAACACGTTTTTATATATAAATATGGTATATTAAAAATAATAAATACTACGGTTTTTTATTCTTAAAGAAATAAAAAAAAATATTATTAAAAATATTTTTTTTCTTCTTAAGATATCTTAATATATCTTAATATATCTTACTCTTTTTTTCAATTTTTTAAAAGTCGCATTCAGAAAGGGTTTGAAGTGTATTTTTTCTTTCACTTTTTGCACAGAAGTCCATAATCTTTGCACAGAAGTCCATAATCTCTGCACAGAAGTCCATAAAAAATTCATTTTTTTGCACAGAAGTCCATAGTAACAAAAAATGTTATTATATTTAATTTTTTGATATTTTACACACCTATAAAAAAAGGAAACCAAAGAAAACCGACATAAAAACCGATAAAACCGATATATATATATATATATAATAATTATCTTTTACCTCCTCCGGTGCCTCCTTTAATATTACCTCCACACGACCTATTGTACTATGTCCTAATCCAACCTCTTCTGCTATTTTTTTCTGCGTATTATGTGGTGTATCCGTTTTGGCCGAGTTGGCCAAAACGGTTGGTTCATTATATTGTTTTTTATCAGGTTTGTCCAAGTTGGACAAAACTGATGGTTCATTATATTCTTTTCCAATTATTTCGGCAGTTTTTTCCAAGTGTGCATTTTGCACACTTGATTATGTGGTGTATCCGTTTTACCCAAGTTGGGTAAAACGGTTGGTTCATTATATTGTTTTTTATCAGTTTTACCCAACTTGGGTAAAACTGATGGTTCATTATATTTATATCCTCCAAGAGTTTGTTTTTGTTTTTCCCTTCCCTGCTTTAATTTTATATATACATTTATATCAAAATAAATTAGTATAATTATATTATTGTTTTAGCTAAATACGTATATAAATTAGTGTAATTATTTTATTATTTTAGCTAAAAGTATTAAAAAAGTAATAAAAACATTTGGTAATAACAAAAAATGTTAGTATATTTGTATAAATAAAAAAAATGGTAATATTAGAACATAACAAAAGTAATAATAGCAATAATGGTATGGAAATAAATAATAAAAATAAAAAATATTTTGAAGGCGTTGCTTATGAATATTTACAAAAGCACGCAAAATATGTAAAAAGAGTTGCAGAGGAGGAGGCACCAGATTACTTTTATGAAACTAAAAGGGAGATGGAGGGAGTGTATGGATGGTTTAATTGTGAAGGCAAAGAGGATAAATATATGTTACCTATTTATGTAACTGGCTGGTGCTTTGAGAAGGAGACTGATTATTTGGAATTTTTAAATTTAATAGGACAATAACCAAAAAAAATAAAATTATGGAAACGCAGGAATTTAAAAAATTAGTAGTAGCCTTTCAAATAGGCACTTTATCAAGGTATAATTACAAAAAGCCTAATGTAATAACATATCTTGGGGAGATGGATTTCAAAGCAATTCAAAAGCTTCGTATAAATGAAATCTTTTACAAAAAGGTAGATGGTAAAGATATTATAACTGATGAGATGGGAAATATTGTAAGTGATGATGATATTAATGGGGAGGTTGGTGTCCTAAATTTTGACAATAATTATGATACAACGTATTGCAAATATTATGAGGATTGCACCATTGAGGAGATGGAGGTAATAAAAAAATCAGATATGTATAAGACGGCGGAGTTGGAGGCATATCTTGGAAATATTAATTTTAATAAGTGAGGGGAGGTAAGACTATGGAAAGAAAAATATATAAGTGTCCACGTTGTAATAGTGAGAACATATCATACTATAATAAATCTGGTGAGGATATAATATATATATGTAATGTATGCGGACGTTTATTCAATCCTAAAAGAGCAGTAAAAAGTAAAAATTATGATATTGAGAAATATTACAATGAGTATAAAAACGGGCGGACTATTTACAGCATATCAAAAGAACTTGGAATACCTTGGAACACTATAAAAAGACAATTATTAAAATACGAATACGAACAATCCCTAAAAAATAAAGGCAATGAATGAGATAAATGAGATAGTAAAAAGTGAGCAAAATATTGCTATAACTATTATGCAAAAAATAGACGAGTTGGTAGATACTTTTATCAATTCGCAGGATGTAAAAGAAAGCTCTAAATCCACATACAGGCGGACATTAAAGCAATATTTTAGTTGGATATATAAGAATGGATATTCTTTAAATGAAATAACAAGGCAGCACGTATTAGAGTATAAAAACGAACTATTAAATAAAGGTAAAAGTAGTTTAACAGCAGGTAGTTATATAACAGTAGTAAGAAAGTTTTATGAGTGGACTGAAAGTAATAAGATATATCCAAACGTTGCAAAAGGAGTAAAATCTCCTACTCGCATACAGGCTTTTAGAAAGAGACCTTTATCAGTAGAGCAAATTAATAGATTATTAGATTATTTTTCTAATAAAGATATAAGAGATTATGCTATTGTAAACTTACTTTTACGAACTGGTTTAAGAACTATTGAAGTAGTTAGAGCAAACGTGGAGGATATAACATTTAAAGGCTCTCAGCGGGTTTTACTTATACAAGGTAAAGGCAGAGTGGATAAAGACAATTTTGTAATATTAACAGATAAAACATTTGAACCTATTAGAAGGTATCTGGATACAAGGGGGAAGGTTTCTGGCAGTGAACCTTTATTTATTTCAAATTCTAATAACAGCAAAGGTAATAGATTAACTACCAGGACTATAAGTTACATTGTAAAAGAAGGTTTAAAGGAGATAGGGCTTGATGAGAGATGTTTTACAGCACATAGTTTAAGACATACAACGGCTGTAAATATATTAATAGGCGGTGGGACGTTGGAGATGGTACAGTTTACATTAAGACATACAAATCCATCTACTACTCAAATATACACGTCTACTTTAAATGAAATAAGAAGATTACAGGGGAGTGGGGAGGCGTTGTTAGATAAAATATTTTAAATTATGGTAGATATTACAGAATTTTTAAAGAATGAACTTTATCCAGCTATTTATGAAAGCATAGATAAAGTTTTTCCAGAGCACAATTTTAAACGTTTTTCAAACGGATGGAGAAGTAATACATATTTAGATGGTAGACCTCATAATAGAAGCGATAAGACAGTAATAACAAAAAATAAACCACATTTAATACTTGAGCAAGGCGGGGAGGTTTTAAGCATTGTAGACTATGTAATGAGGCGGGATAATGTAGATTTTATAACTGCTGTAAAGACTTTATGTAATATAGTAGGGTATAATCTACCTAACAATGTAAACACTGAAAATTATCAGAAATATAAATTAAAAAATTCAATATTAGAGGAATGTAATAATTATTTTATTAAACTTTTAACAACTTCTAATGAAACAAAAGAATATTTATATTCCAGAGGGTATACAGATGATGATATAGAAGGTATGGAGCTTGGATATATAGGTAATATAAATTCACTAAAAAAGCATTTGTTAGACAAAGGATATACAGAAGAGCTTATAAAGGAAATTATAAAATTTCCTAGTGGTGTAGGCATTACTCATAATCTTACCATACCTTATAGGGTAGGTGGTATTTTAAAAGGCTTTAAATTTAGGACTATAAATAATGATATTCCAAAATATTTAAATTCTATAGGATTAGATAAATCAGAAGGTTTTTTTAATATTTCTGGACTAAAAGGTAATAAAGATTTAGTAATAGTGGAGGGTGAATTAGATGCTCTTTTTGCTACTGTAAAAGGTGTGGATAATGTAGTAGCTATGGCAGGTAGTAGTATAACTTCTAATCAGATAAAAGATGCTGTAAAAAGGGGTGTACAGAAGTTTACATTATGTTTTGATAGGGAACCAGATAGAGAGGAGGAGACAAATAAAAAGATAAATAATGCTATAGATATAATTTTAAATGAAGATGTGTATAAAGTTTATATAGCTACTTTGCCAGATTTAGGGGAGAAAACAGATGTAGATAGACTGATAAAAGAGCAGGGAGTAGATATTTTTAAAGAATGTATAAGGAAGGCTATTATATACTATTTGTATAAAATGGATAACATATTTGATAAATATGCAAAGATAGAGGAGGAGAATGGAGATTTAAGTAGAAAACAAATAGATGATTTAGTGTATGATATAGTAAAAGAGGGTGCACTTATACCAGATCTTATAGATAGAAATATTTACATAAATAATTTTATGGCTTTAAGTTTTACAAAAGACTATGGTATTACAGAGAAGGAATTATCTATGGCTATGGATAGATTGACATTTGAGATGGGTAAAGATAGACAAAGAAAAGATTTGGTGAATGTAATATCAGAGGCTACAAAGCTAATAAACAATGGTGATTTTAAGGATGCTATAGAACTAATTGATGTAAAGATAAAAGATATAAAATTAATAGATAAGATTACTGAATTTAGTAAGTTAATGGTACCAACAAGTGAGAAGGATATAAAAAACAGATTATCTAGTAGGCAGGAGGATTTAAGGTCTGGGTATAAGATAGGAATAAATAATGATTATGAAGATTTGTTATTACCATCAGGTGCTATTAGTATTTTTGCAGCACCAACCTCGCATGGTAAGACATCATTGCTTATAAATTTAATTTTAAACGTAGCTAAAGAGTATAAAGATAAGGAATTTTATTTTTTTAGCTATGAGGAGGATAAAGATAGTGTTATAATGAAGACATTAAATACGTATATAGATAAAGATATAAGCAAAAATAACAGGAAGAGTATAAGGAGTTATTTAGCAACTGGTAGTACTAAATATATAAATAAAGACTATGAGCAATATTTTATATCAGAAAAGGATAAATTCTTTAGAGATTTTATAGATACTAAAAGAATAAACATTTATTATTCTGATTATAATTCTGATATGTTATCAGATGCTATCAGGTATTTGCATAAAAATGGCAATCCAGGGGCTATATTTATAGATTATATGCAGCTTTTATATTTACCAAGTGGTAAGTATAAGGCTTATTCAAGGCAAGAAGAGTTAAAGCAGATATGTATATCTTTAAAAGATGTAGCAGTAGAGACGGGGTTACCAATTATTTTAGGAGCACAATTCAATAGAGAGGTTGTAAATTTACTAAAGATACATCCAACTAAAATAGGTGAGGCGGGAGATATAGAGAGGGTAGCTAATTTGATAGTAGGTTTTTGGAATAATAAATTTGAAGGTATATGTAGTGAAGGGGAGCAGGCAGATATTGCTAGGAAATTAGATAATCATTACAATACAGAAACATTATATGTTACTATCTTAAAGAATAGAGATGGGAAGGCTGGCATAGAGGAGATATTATCATTTAATGGGAATACAGGTAAAATAAAAAACATAGACAATGATAAAGATAGTCCATTTTAATATGATATTAAAGAAATCCTACTTCCATAAAGATTACATTACAGAAGTAAAAATAATATATATATATATTATGTTAATTTTATAAAAACATACTTATGCAAAAAGGTAATTATAATAAAATAGTTAACAACTTGATAAAAAAGGGAATATTGAAAAATAGTAATGATATATGCTCTATTGACTCTATTGCTGTTAAGATATTTATGAGTCTTACACCTGCTGAACATAACTATTTGATATATCATAGAGACTTGCAAAAAATTAGAGATGTTTATTTAAAATATGGAGACTGGAATAAGATATTTGATGAGGATTATAATGTAGATGATATACTTGATATGGCAGAACCATTTATGGACTATGTAGAAGAGGTTTACAATGTAAATATTGAAGATGCTAATCATTTAAAAGAACTTACAGGTATTACTAAATTAACAATAAAAGAGTTAAATAAGATAATAATAACTTCAAGGCATACTAAATATTTAAATGATATATATATAGCTATAGAGGACGGAGCTAAATATAAAGACCTTTTAAAAATAGAACCAAAAGATTATGGACTACCAGAAAAATGGACTGGGCAAATAACAAAAGATAAAAAAAGTGCTATAATGTTTGTAATACTTTTTGAATTTAGCTTAGATGCTTGTAATAATTTACTATTATATCCTAGTTTAAGAGAGATAGCAAACTATTTGGAAGCTCCATTATCTTTTATAATAGATTGTTTTAAAAAATATTAATAATATGGGCGATTTAGAAGATAAAGAAAAATTTATAGAACTTAGAGCTAAGGGCTGGACATTTGATAAAATAGCAAAAGAACTACATAAAAGGAAGGCTACTTTAATTGATTGGAGTAAAGAATTAGAAAGTGAGATAGCAAATAGAAAAGCCATAGAACTTGAAGTTTTATATGAAAAACATTATTTACTAAAAGAGCAAAGGATAGAAAAACTTGGCAACTTACTTAATAAAATAATCAATGAAATAGATAACAGGAATTTAAAAGATATACCAACTGATAAGTTATTTGACTTGCTTTTAAAATACAATAAGGAAATAAAAGAGGAGATGATAGAACCAGTATATAAGAGCACTATGGAGATAGAAAATGAAAGACAAAGCTATGAATTATTAAAAACACTTACAGTAATAGAAAGTGATAATCACGTTGAAACTAATATGGAACTAATTAATGAATAAATTAAAAAAGTAAAGAAATGAAAGATAGACAAATTGAAGCAAAAGATATTAAGAAATTACTTTTAAGAGTTTATAAAAGATATACAGCAGGAGCTATTACTGATGTACAGGCACAAAGAGAAACATATATACTAAATAGTATTTTAAAGGCTATAGAAACAGTAGATATTGAGGAGAGATTAAAGAATATAGAAATAATATTAAAAAGTGATAAATAATATGGCAAAAAGTGATATAGATAAAATTATTACATCGGGGTCTATTAGACAAAAACTACTTTTAATAGCAGATGATAGGGCAAGAGAACACTTTTCTTATGATAGACTACTTACTGATTTTGAACATAATCTAATAAGAGATAGCTTAAAAACCAATAATGAAATAAAATTATGGAACTTATATATAAAATTTGATGAGTTATTAATTCAATCTATAAACAACTTAAGAGGATTAATTTATGAATTTTTAATGTATGTTCAAGATTTTAAAGGGTTTTTGATGGTATGGAATACTTTAGAAAACACTGAGCAGTTAGTAAACCTATCTCTCCACGAATTAAAAGATATAAACAAACGTAAAGAAGTAGCAAAAGATATATCAAAAGGTGTATATTTACTATTAGGAAATATAGAAATAGATAAAGAGGGCTATATAGAAATAAAAACAAAATTTGATACTGTTAATAAATCAGATACACCTATAAGAAAAGAAGATAGTTTGACTTTTGTAATTGATTTTAAAAGGCAACAAATAGAAAAAACAGCAACCAAATATATAAGCTGGGAGGCAGCTATTATTGATTTTATGAATGATAATAATATAAACATAAAAACATATAAAGATATCTTAAAACAATATAAATCACTTATTACAGTAGATTTTGGAATATATAAATATAAGGGTATGTTTAATCCAGAATTAAATGGTAATAATCAAAATATAGAAAATATTTTAAAGAAATATGCTATCATTCCAGACTTAAGCAATCTTAAAGTAGATAAAAAGGAGTATGATTGGTTTAAGAGTAATTTTTTAAATATTGATAAATAGATGGAAAAATAAATAATTGTATTTATGAGTAAAAAAGAAGCTAAAAATAATAAAAATATCTTTAATGATATTTCTGGTCTTACAGGTATAGATAAAGAAATAGTAATTCCTATAGGAAAAGAACAAAAAGAGAAAAGTGGGAAAACACAACAATATAAACGTTCTGGACATCTAGTAGACCAAATACTTAAAACATCATATAATAAAGATAATCAGCTTACTTTATTTGATAGCTTAAATGATACAACAAAAATAAAAATTAAAGAAAATGGAATAGAAGGAAAATTAGTAGTTGAAGGTATAAGAAATTTATCTGCAAGTGAACATAAATTAATAGATGCTATATGTAATTTATTAGGTAAAAAAAGTCAAATAACAGATGCAACAAAAGAAGACTACTATACAGGTGATATTGGCTATGATTTAATACCTTGGGGAGAACATAATAATAAAGAAAAAGCTCCAAAGCTATCGGTTTCTATTTATGAGCTAACAAAAGAATATACTACTAAAAAAAACATAGGCGGAAATGATGTAGAAAATGTAATGGATATACTTACAAAATTGTCTAATAAACGTTTTTTATTAAGATATACAGCAACTATAAGGGGAAAAAATGGATCTAGGAAAGAAATTAAAATAGAAAAATATTCACCACTTTTAGATATAACTCACTTCAATATAACTAAATATAATTCCAAAAATGTAAAGACTAATGAAAAAAAAGAAACTATAATACAACTAAATCCTATTTTTAGACACCAAATAGAAACTAAATATATTAATTATCCTATTGATATTACAGATAGAACACAAAAAGCATACGGTTCAAAATATGTTTCTAGTATTACCTATATGTTAAGAGACTATTTATTAAGAGAACTAAGTAGTAAACGTTACAATCCAGAAATAACTATGGAAAGACTTTATTACATTTTAGCAGAAAAATGGATGAAAGAAGGTAGAAAGAAAAAAGTAAAGGAAGATACAGAAAAGGCTTTGGAGACTATGAAGGAATTAGGACTATTGATTTCTTATGAAATAAAAAAAGGTGTCTATGGTGAAGATAAAATAATATTTACACTAAATAAAGATTTTGAATAAAATATTTTATTGCTGTTATTTTAGGCTTATTTATATATAAACTTGCCAAATTTAAGGTTTTTTTATTTTATAGTATTATATATGTATTTTAAATAAAAGTTGCTTAAAACACGTTTTTATATATAAATATGGTATATTAAAAATAATAAATACTACGGTTTTTTATTCTTAAAGAAATAAAAAAAAATATTATTAAAAATATTTTTTTTCTTCTTAAGATATCTTAATATATCTTAATATATCTTACTCTTTTTTTCAATTTTTTAAAAGTCGCATTCAGAAAGGGTTTGAAGTGTATTTTTTCTTTCACTTTTTGCACAGAAGTCCATAATCTTTGCACAGAAGTCCATAATCTCTGCACAGAAGTCCATAAAAAATTCATTTTTTTGCACAGAAGTCCATAGTAACAAAAAATGTTATTATATTTAATTTTTTGATATTTTACACACCTATCCAATTATTTCGGCAGTTTTTTCCAAGTGTGCATTTTGCACACTTGATTATGTGGTGTATCAGTTTTGACCAACTTGGTCAAAACTGATGGTTCATTATATTGTTTTAAAGTTTGCTTTTTAGCTTCTGACATTTTTTCGCTAAAAGCGAAGCACAAAATGTGCCACGCATTAATACGTTTGTTTTTTAGCGTGGGACAAAATGTCCCACGCTTTAATTTTATATATACATTTATATCAAAATAAATTAGTATAATTATATTATTGTTTTAGCTAAATACGTATATAAATTAGTGTAATTATTTTATTATTTA
>JAGPKW010000086.1 GCA_018053685.1 Patescibacteria group bacterium | reverse complement strand
ACTTCTAATAATTACTTTTAAAGCGAAAGAAATTTAAAATATCAAAAAATAACAGAAGAAATTGAAAAAAAACCTGACCATTAGATTAGATAACAAAGAGACACTTATTAACCTCGACCTTTAGGTCAATTAGTAAAGAACTATATTAACCTCGACCTTTAGGTCGAGGAACAACAAAGAAAAAGGAATGGGCTTTAGCCCTGAAAAACAAAATTAGTATATTATGTCCTATGTAAATGTGATGATACATGCTGTATGGGGAACCAAAAATAGAGAACCCATATTATTAGGAGAATCTCGTATTCTTTTATTAGAACACATCCGAGAGAATGCATCATCAAAAGGAATATTCATAGACACTATATATGCAGAAGTAGATCATGTACATTGCTTGCTTGGACTAAACGCAGAAATGTCATTATCAAAAGCTATGAATCTCATTAAAGGAGAGTCATCATTTTGGTCTAACCGACAAAAATTGATTAAGCCATATCTATATTGGGCAGATGATTATTTTGCTGCATCGGTTAGCAGATCACAAGTATCTAAAGTAATAAATTATATTCTAAACCAACAAGAGCATCATAAAAGATTAACATTTAACGAAGAATATGAAGAATTCATCAAAAATTATCAGTGCTAAAGCCCGATTAAGTTATTTATTAAGTCCACGACCTTTAGGTCGTGGTTAATTGATGATCGACTTATATATGATTTTATTGACATAGAGCTATGAATATTATATCAGTAAGTAAAGTACTAGATAATAAACTCGAATTATAGATTAGATATGAAAGTAATGACAAAGACCTTTAGGTCAATTAACAATGAGATGCTTATTAACCTATACTTTTATGTATAAAAGTATAGTGTTGTTTATTAACCAATACCTTTATGTCAGTTAGAAAAGAACTATATATTAACCTCGACCTTTAGGTCGAGCAACAACAAAGAAAAAAGCATGGGTTTTAGCCCTGAAAAAATAAATTATATATGAATAATATTGAAACACCTGCATCGCCAGTTTTATTAATTACTTTTAATCGACCTGATTACACTATACAAGTATTTGAAAAAATCAGGCAAGCAAAAATAAAAAAACTTTATATCGCCAATGACGGCCCACGCGAAGGAAATATGGACGATCAAAAAGCAAGAGAAAAAATTAAAAAAATTATTGATAGCTTAGACTGGGATTGTGATGTACATACTCTATTTCAAGAAAAAAATTTAGGTTGCGGCTGGGGACCATATACTGCTATTACATGGGCATTTGAAAATGAAGATAGATTGATAATCTTAGAAGATGATTGTGTACCAGCTTTACCTTTTTTTGAATATTGTAATCAATTATTAGAGAAATACAAAGATGATACACGCATTTGGATCATTAGTGGTGACAATTTTAATGAAGAAGCTGTAACTACTAAACACAGTTACTTCTTTTCCAGATATGGTCATTCATCAGGTTGGGCTACCTGGAAAAGATGCTGGAATGAAATGGATATGCATATGACTAAATGGCCACTAATATTAGAACAAGATTTATTTAAATCGGCTTTTAGAACATTTAAAGAAGCTAAATTTTTTGAAAAAAAATTAAATAGAATCTATAATGATCCTAAATCTACCTCTCATATATGGGATTTCCAATTCTCTTTTACATTAAGATCAAATAATGCTATATCTATTGTACCAAGTCGTAACTTAGTATCAAATATTGGTTATGTTGGGACACATTCAAAATCAAAGGGATGTTATAATAATAGGGCAGTAGATGAAAATTTTAGTATAATATCTCATCCAGATTTTATTTTATGTGATGTAAACTATGACGATTATCATTTTAAACATCATTGGAATAGAAAAACGCCTATTTTTAAAAGAATTTTTAAAAAGTTAAAACGTATGTGGAAGAATTATTATAGAAGAAAAACAAATATATGAAAGTCATTTGGCTATGTCATTTTGCAAATTCAGAATTTAAAAAATATTTTAACACCCCAGAAATAAAAGAATTTGCACCATGGATAAATAATTTAATTAAATTATTTAAAGATGTAAATAATATTGAAATACATGTCGTGGCACCTAATGTTTTTAATAATACAGATCATTATATTAAAATTGATAATATTTACTATCATTTTTATAAATATAAAACAGATTTAATACCAAGAAAAATTTACAATTATTTTTCAATAGATGGATTCACAAATTATTTTTATATAAAAAATAAAGTTAAAAAAATAATAAATGAAATAAAACCAGATTTAATACATTTACATGGGGCAGAGAATCCATACTATTCAGCTAGCATTTTACCACTATTAAATAATTATCCTACATTTTTAACAATACAAGGGTTCATACGTAATAGTAGTGTAAAAAATTTTAGAATTAAACATAGAATAAAAATTGAAGAAGAAATAATAAAAAAAATAAAATATTTTGGTGTAAGGACAAAAGAGATGATGAATATTATTTTATCGTTAAATCCTAACGCGGAGTTTTATTGGCATAATTATCCTTTAAATATTCCACTGTTTCAGAAATCTAATAAATCAGAATATGATATTGTGTTTTTTGCTAGGGTTTGTAAAGATAAAGGCATAGAAGATTTATTATTAGCATTATCTATTGCTAAGCAAGAAATTCCCAATATAAGCTTGCATATTATAGGAAGTATTAGCAATTCTTATAAAAATAAATTAAATACTATGATTCAAATATTAAATTTGGAGCAAAATGTAATATTTATGGGCTTTATGCCTACACAAGAAGAAGTATTTAAGCATGCTGCTAAAGCCCAAATTTGCGTTTTACCCACATATCATGATATAATACCAGGAACAATAATAGAAAGTATGTATATGAAATTACCTGTTATAGCTTATGCAGTAGGTGGTATCCCTGAATTAAACGAAAAAACTGATACCATACGTCTTGTTAGTAAACAAGATATTAATAGCCTTGCAAAGGAGATTTTATACCTGCTTAATAATGAAATTAAAAAGGTGAAAATGGCAAACGATGCTTATGGTTATGCTAAAGAAAAATTTAATAATGAATTAATAGTGCCTAAATTATTAGAAATATATCATGAAATTATAAGATTAGAAAAAAATAAAGTAACAAAATGATTTTTATATACAAAGTTTTTATAGATTTAGTACTTTATAAGTTTAGTGATTTATACATTAAAAGGGTTATAGGTTAAATTTTTATAAAATGATTTCTAAAAAATTATATTTTCGTTTCATAATTTTCATGCTGCTTTTCAGCACTTTTTTTTATTTATTATTTATAAATTTGCCGCCAATTATTGGTAGTCATCATCTATGGACTATTATTTGGTTTTTATCTATAATATTTTTGTATCCTAAAATTTTCAAAAATAAATTATTTATTTTACTTTTAATATATGGTTTTTTCATTGTATTAATTCTGCTAAATACATTATGGGCTAATATTGATCCATGGAATAAAAAGCAAATTATAAATGAATTTTACGTTTTTTCTGTGGCTATTTCAGTTCTTACGTATTTTAGATTAGAACAAGATTATGAGGGCTTTGCTTTAATCATTAAATGGACTTTGTTATTTATATTTGTTAGTGCTATCATGTCTATAATAACTGCATACATAAACCCACTATATGCTAGAGATCTTACGGGAATATCTGCATTCTCAGAAAGTGAAAGGGTAAAAATATTAGGATATACTAAATATGGAGGGGGTAATTACAGTTTTGCATCTGCTTTAGTTTGTTTATTCCCTATGCTCATTTACCTTTATAAAAGTAATGATAACAGTATTTTTAAAAAATATCAAATCTTATTAATGGGAATTATCTTTTTCTATGCATTAATAAAAATGCAAATAGTAGCAAATATATTAGTGGCTTTTATCATTATTATATTGAGTCTATTAGGTAGAAAAAATTTAAAAAAATCTATTGGCATTTATATAATTTTATTAATACTTATTGTAGTAATACCTTCACATATTTATGCAGAATTATTTTATAATATGGCTACTCTCTTTGATACTAATTCTGAAAATTATTTTAAATTAAATGAAATGGGTACTTTTTTTATAACTGGTGGTACAGTTGAAAAT
>JAGPKW010000085.1 GCA_018053685.1 Patescibacteria group bacterium | reverse complement strand
CCATTATTCTCAACCTTTGTTAATTCTCTAGAGTTTGTTTTCCCTAAAGGTGCTTTAACTTCCTTCATAATCATATTAATTATTAATTAGATTGCTATGGGATATAAACAAAATATCCCATAGCTGAACAAAAACAACTATGGGTATTTTGGTTAAATTTATTATTTTTGTAATTACACAATTAATTTTGTTTAATCATATAATTACTTTTCTCCCTGTCTATCACCGGCCTGATAATAGACATTTTTGTTTTTGTTCTCTGATAAAACCTTTTTAAGTTTTTATCATATTTAAATTATAGCATTTTTTTGACTTTATGTAAATATAAATATATCTAATATTCCAAAAATATAGATAAAATCAATATTTTATAAAGAACAATTTTTTTATTCAAAAAATAGGATCTAATATAAAATTAGATCCTAATATGAACAAATATTTTATCCAGCTACAGCACTTATCTGTTTTATAATAAAATCTGTTATTGCATAAGATATAGCTATTATAAATATACCTATTGCAGCAGAAATCATTCTATTCTGTGCATCTTTAATCTTCTTTGAATCTCCTTGAGAAGTCATCCAGCTTATTCCACCCCATACTATAAATACTAAAGCAACGGTTCCAGATAAACCCAATATAACTTTTATTGCATTACCTATTATTTCTGGAACAGACCTCTCACTTAAAACTCCTTGGGCTATAGCCTTAGCCCCGTATGAATCTTGAAAATTACCATATGAATCTACAATTTGATCAAATCTATCAGCAAAAACAATATTAATATTTAAAAAGAAAAATAATATAAAAATTAAAACCTTAAATATTTTCTCCATAATATATAATTATATTTTATACATTAATTATATCATAAAAAATGTATTATTCTAATATATGAGCATCATGAACTGATCTATATGAATATATCTCATCATCTTTAAACCATAAGGCTATTTCTTTTAAGGCATCTTCTTGAGAGGAAGAAGCATGTATTAAATTCTTTACGCCTATACCTTTTGCATCAGCATATTTATATGAAACATGTGAAAAATCTCCTCTTATAGTACCTGGCAGAGCTGATTTAGGCTCGGTTGGCCCGACTAACATTCTTACTTCGCTAACAGCTTCTATGCCTTCTAATACTAAGGCCATAATAGGCCCTAAGTCAGTAAGCATTGAAACCATTTTATCTTTTACATCCTGCCCCCTTCTTTCTCCCAAATCTGCATAATGTTTTTCAGCTAATTCCTTAGTAGGCCAAATCATTTTTGTCGCAACGATCTTTAATCCTACATCTTCAAATCTTTGTATAATCCTTCCTACTAACCCCCTCTGCACAGCATCTGGCTTTAATAATACTAATGTTCTTTCAATGTCTATTTCTGTTGGTGAATTCATATATTTTATCATTAATTATTTTATATTCATATAATCAAAGTCTTCTATTCTCTTCATAAAATTATCAAAATCATCCTTAGAATAAAAATTAAATACAACTTTTGCTCCATTGCCTCTTTTTACAATAGATACCCTTGTAGAAAAAATATCTTTTAATTTATCTTCTTGCTCTTTAGTTTCATTATCCTTTATATTATTTAAAGACCTCCATTTTTTATCAGGCCTAGCTTTTTTAACAACACTATCCAACTCTCTCACGGTTAATCCCTGCTCTTTTATCTTTCTCCACATATTCAATTGTAACTCAGTATTTTCTAAACTCAATAATAATTTAGCATGCCCAGAATCAATAACACCACTTCTAATATCAGCAATAATCTCTTCCGGAAGCTTAAGTAGTCTAATTTTATTAGCAACAGCAGATCTTGATATACCAATTTTTTGTGCAATATCTTCTTGACTCAACCCAAAAGATTCCATTAATTCTTTGTATGCCTCAGCTTGATCTATATCGTTCAAATCCTCTCTTTGTATATTTTCTATTAAAGCCAACTCCAATTTCCTCTGATCATCATAATCATTCTCCTGAATTATTGCAGGCACTTCAGTTAACCCAGCAATCCTTGAAGCTCTTAACCTTCTCTCTCCAGCAATTAATTCATATCCCCCCTCTACTTTAGTTACAACTAATGGCTGTAAGACACCATATTGTTTTATAGAGTCAGCCAAACTTTTTAATGATTCACTATCAAATGTCCTTCTTGGTTGTTTTGGATTTAAAAAAATATCTAAAATGGGGATCTTTAAAACCCTAGCACCACTATTCTCTTTTATCTTCTCCTTTACATTAGCTTTAGCTTTTTTTGCCATTTTGTTATTTTAGTTCTACGTTCCACAATTCATTATATCATATCTAAATTATTTTTTAAAAAAGTTATAAACAACACCTAAAGTTGCCCTTTTGACTTTAGCCATTTCTTAATGCAAGATCTTGCTAAGCTTGTTTTAACAAATCTTAACCATCCTTCTTGTGGATCCTCATATTTTTTTGTTTTAATTTCTACAACATCTCCATCTTTCAGCTTATAATCCAAAGTAGCAATTTTCCCATTAACCATTGCCTGGTAGCATCTATTGCCAATAGAACTATGTATATTATATGCAAAATCAACAGGAGTAGCTCCCTCTGGTAAATCTATTGCATCACCCTTTGGTGTTAAAACAAAAATTCTATTTTGGAATAGATCTAATTTTAAAGACTCTAAAAATTCTTCATCATCAGCAGCTTCTTTTTTAATTTTCTCTAAATTCTTAACCCATTCAGCACCTATTTTATTGTCTTTATATTTTGCATGAGAACAAACACCATATTCATTTAATTCATGCATTTCATATGTTCTAATCTGTATTTCTATAACTTTATCTCTATCAGCAAACACGGTTGTATGTATTGATTGATACCCATTTGGCTTTGGACTTGCTATATAATCTTTTATTCTATTTGGCATCGGCTTGTAATTATTATGTATTATACCTAATACCTTATAACAATCTTCAACATTATCTACAAGAATTCTAATAGCCTGGATATCAAATATTTGTGATAAATCTTTATATTGCATTTTTCTATATAGACTATAAACATGCTTTACTCTCCCATAAACTTTAAAATTTTTTATATTATTTTCATAGAGTAACTTACCTATTTTCTTTATCATTTTATCTATATAATCGCTATTTTTTGCTTTTTCTTTCTGCAATATTGCTTCTACTTTTTTATAATCTTCTGGATATAAATATTTAAAAGATAAATCCTCTAGCATTGATTGCATATTCCCCATATTCAACCTATTAGCAATCTTTGAATAAATCTCAAGGCTTTCCGTTGCTATCCTTTGTCTTTTATCAGGAGTAACATAATCTAGGGTTTCTAAATTATGTATTCTGTCAGCGAATTTAACAAACAAAACTCCCAGATTACTTGCAATCTGTGTCAACATCTTTCTTAGATTTTCTGCATACCTTTCTTCTCCTCTATATTTTAATCTCCCAATCTTACTTACAGCTTCTACTATATTAAAAACATCTTCCCCAAAATTCTCTACAATTTCTTCTTTCGTAGCATCTCCATCATCGAGCGTATCATGTAGTAGCCCAGCGATTATAATAGGTTGAGGGAATTTATTTTCTGCAAGTATACAAGCAGTTTCAACAGCATGATTAAAATATGGCTCTCCAGATAGCCTAAAATGACCATTATGTTTTAATTTAGCGAAATTAAAAGCTTCTTCTATTTTAGATCGATCAACAACAATATTATTTTTATTTATAATATCTAAAAGTTTATCTAACTGCTTTTGCTCGTTTAAACTTTCCATATTATTTTATTTATTTTTTCTTCTTCCTAGATGTATTTCTTTCACAATTTTTATTAGAACATTTTATCTTATTACTTTTACCATAATACATTAAATACCCCTCATTACAAATATCACATTTTTTAATTTCACCTTTTTTATTTTCATCTTCAACGGGCATATTAGATAAGATAAAATTACAATCAGGATAATTAGAACAACTATAGAATATTCCAAACCTTCCTTTTCTTTCTAATATTTTTCCGTCTTTACATTTAGGACATTTTAAACCAACTTCTTTTTTATATTGTTTTATATTTTTACATGTTGGATAATTTGAACATGCTATAAATTTACCATATTTACCATTTTTAACAACCATTGGAGCACCAC
>JAGPKW010000084.1 GCA_018053685.1 Patescibacteria group bacterium | reverse complement strand
TATCTAGGTTTATTTTCCCATCTTTTGATTTATATATTACTATTTTATTTTCTATATTTTGCTCTTCCATTGTATATACTTGTTAGTTTATTTTATTATATATTATTTTCATCTATTTAACAAAAAACTGGCAGAAAGAATAAAGTTTAAACTTTCTGCCAGTTTCAAAACACAAAAAACAAAGCACATCTAATAATTAGCAATAATAAATAAAAAAATAATTAAGAATATAATTAAATAAGACTCATTCAGCTCTTAACTACTTTTTTATCTACATAGATTATTCTGAACAGCAGTGATCGTTGAGCACTTTTCAAAATACATACTGGGAGGTTCAATTATGTTCAAGAACTTTAGTTGTGATGTGAATGTAGATTCTACAGCTGCAGAAGAACAGGGTAACTGGCCGACTACTGGGGACGACAAAGACACCATCACTATGAGAGATGACTCTGGCAAAGATTCAGACATGGAGATTGAATAGGCCAGAGCAAAAAGGGCTTTGTTTAAACAAAGCCCTTTATATTATAATAATTATCAATATAACATAATAGAAAATGAAATTAAATTTTTTAATCAATAAGAAGCTTATATATATAGACTTCTTACAATCTCTGATAAATTGGTCTTCTACAAGTTTCAATTACTATTCTTATAAATATTATGAACAAAAATTTGGGAATCATCCAACAGATAAAGAAATAAAAGCAATGCATGATTTATATATTTTTTTAAAAGAGTCGAGTAAAACAATATATAGATCAGAAAAAATAAAAACAAAAGTCTTATCAACTTATGCATCAAAATGGATATGGAGTTTTTATGATGAAAATAAAATAATAGAAGATCAAAATGAATTAAATATATATAACAATCTAATAAATGCCTTTTCTAATAAATTAGATATAATATGGGGAGAAGAATATGATAATCTTAATTATTGGAAAGAATTTTTAGAAAAATATGATTTTAGTGTATTTGATAATTTTATGACCAAACTAAATATATTTTTTAATACAAAAGTAGAAATAAATGAAATAAATGTATATCTAATATTCAATTTTAATAAAAATTTTGTATCTGGTTATTCAAGTCAATTAATACCAGATAAAATAAAGATAGGATTAAATAGTCTAGATAAGAATAGATATGAATGTATTATTAGTACAATAATACATGAAATAATACACAGTAATTTTGAATCTCAATCTAAATTGTTTTATAAGCATTGTTTATATATAGATTATACTTTTGATGAGAATTACAAAAAAGAGGTAAAAAAGAAATATCCCAAAATATATTTTATACCACATATTATAGAAATAATATTTAATACTTTAAGTACTGGCTGCTTAGATGTATCATATATTGGTAAAAAATATTTTAAAGACTCTTTATCTAAATATGATCATAATGTATTTTTTAATAGCAACAATGGACTATCTAGCTTAATATATAGATCATCTGATAGTTTATACCCTTATACAGAAAAATATATAGAAAATAACAAAAAAATAGATAAAAGATATATTAATAAAGCAATAGATATATCAATTCATAATCTTATATAATTTTATACTTTTTTTATTTCTTCTTTTATATACCAAGTAAAATATGTAGAGAATTTATATTTTATATTTTTGCTCATGCCGTTTATATATCTAGGAAGAGCGACATTAACTAGACCAATTGTCTTATCATATAACTTTTCTTGTTCTTCTTTGTTTAGATCAGGACATTTTTCTTTTATAACTTGTTTTACTAAAGGCTCTAAGTATTTCTTAGTTTGCTTAAAGTCTTTATCTAGTGTGAAGAGATCATAGAATAATATTCCCCTCTCTTCTTCTATAGATTTTGGAGAAAATTTCATATTATTAGAGTTAATAATCATATATATATATTTTACCACTTTAAATAAATATATAATAAAAAATACAATTAAAATATTATTCATCCTATTTTTAACTATATTTTTTCTACCCCCTGTTATTATATTCTTGTCTTTAAAGACAGTGATCGTTGATCACTTTTCAAATCTTTTCTAAGGAGCACCACTATGTCTAAGTATGATGTAGATGATGCAGCGCGGGACACGGACTCATCTTCTAGCAAAACGTCAGAAGCCTGGCATGATGCTAGAGATGATGCAGAAAGGAGTGGGGATCTTCCAGAAAGGGGGTGGAATAAACTGGATGATTCTCCAATCAAGGACTTCTTCTGTGACACACTCGGATGGAAAAAATAAATGAAGCCCTAAACGCAGAATAAAAAAATATTCTGCGTTTTATTTTATATTATTAAGCTATATAATATATAATAACATTATGCAATATAATTTCTTCGCAAAAAACAATATAAAAATAGCAACACTAGAAGAGAGTAGTTCTACCTTCTCTTTCTATATTTTTTTAAAAAGAGGCTTAGTTTTTGAAGAAGTAGAGGGTTTATCATATTTATCAATGTATATAATTTTTGCAGCAAAAAGAAAAAACTTAGATAATAAATCTATTGAAACATTCTGCAAAGAAAACAACATAGAATACGACTATGAAATAGACAGAGAATATATTGCTATATCATTTAAATCAAATGAAAAAATAATATATTGTCTATTATAAACAAAATAGATGATATATTTTTTGTAGATGATTCAATAATAGATTTTTCTAATTCTCTAAACAATGTTTTAAATATAGCAAAAGATGAATACAAAGATGTATATAGTAAATTCCAAAATAAAATAAATCAAACAATGTTTTCTAATACTAAATTAGCTTATTCAGTGTTTAATGATAAAGATAATTTTAAATCATTACGCTTACAAGATGTAAAACAATATCTTAATGAAATAAATATTGATAATATATGCTTTGGGTTTGTTAATTTTATAGAGAATGAAGATCAATTATATAACATTGTAAAGAATATAAACATAAATAAAAAAGACAATAATATTATTCCAACATTTAAATTACAATTAAACAAAAAACTCAACTTAATAGATTGTAGCGATAATGAATCCTTTCAAAATTTATTTTCTTTAAATATATTAATAAAAAAAGACAATATAAACCTACAAGAAGAATTACTATTTCTTTTCCTAAAAGATGAATTAGATGAAACATTATATAATTTATTACAAGGTAAATATGCATCAAAATTATATACAAATTCATATTATCTATATAACTTTAATATAGAGCATATAAAAGCATTTGTGGAAGTATTAGAAAATAAATATAAAAATAATATAAAAGATATAGATCTAAATAAAAATATATTAAATGAAACTATCTTTGAAAACAATAAAAAAGAATATCTATCAAATTTAAATGATGATAAAGAAGAATTTTTTAGATATTTGTGTATTAGATATTTATATAATAAAGATATAGTATATAGTGATGATCAATATAGACAATATATAAAAAATATTACAATAGATAATATTATTAATTTTTATAATAATTATATATTAAATAACTATACAACATATATATTCTACTAACTAAATAGCAAAACAATTGACAAAATCATAGTTTTATACTAAATTATAAACAAAATAAATTCACAACAATCCCCCGTCGTCGACGAGGTGTGAATGAATATAGAAGGAGGAAAGCTATGAAAAAGCTCATTTCTCTCATTGTTATCTCCCTCCTCGTTGTCACTATCATGGCGACGATGATGGGATGTCCAAGTCCGATTAAAAATCTTGACCATATCCCACAAATTACAATTGACCTTCCAGCAACTCAATCTGTGGAAGTAGGACAATCTATTACTCTTTCTGTTGTAGCAACAGATGAGGATGGAGATCCGTTAGATTATATGTGGGACGAAAGTTCTGACAATGGGGCAACATGGGTAGGAATAGATGTAAATTCCAGTTCTTACACTTTCTCAAAATCAAGTGCAGGAACTTGGAAAGTAAAAGTAATTGTTGATGATGGCAAAGGTGGATCAGTAACTAGTACAATATGCACTATAACAGTAACTACTACTCCACCAACTAACCACAATCCAACAATTACAACTGATATTCCGACATCCAAGTCTGTGCAGACAGGAGAGTCTATTACTCTTTCTGTTGTAGCAACAGATGAAGATGGTGACACACTATCTTATGCATGGAAAGAAAGTTCTGATGGAACAACATGGACTACTGTGGGATCAAATTCCAGTTCTTACACTTTCTCAAAATC
>JAGPKW010000083.1 GCA_018053685.1 Patescibacteria group bacterium | reverse complement strand
ATGAATATATGGTTTGCATATATTAAAGGAAGAGATATATAATATGAAGTGTATTCCGCGATAGCTCAATAGGTAGAGCGAACGGCTGTTAACCGTTTGGTTCCAGGTTCGAGTCCTGGTCGCGGAGCCAATCCATGTCTTTTTCCTGATTTATCAGATTTTTATACTTGTTTTTCCAATCCCAGACCACATTTTCACCATCCCATCTTAAGTTCGCACAAATAGTCTCTACAATCACTCTTCTGTTAGCAGGTGTACCCTGGTTAAACCTTGCACTAGCTATCTTCAAAGACTCCAAGAATTGCTCCATTTCAAAAGGTACTTCACTCATCACTTCTTTTGTCTTAATAATAGCTTGCTGATACAATTCTATTGTTTTATTACAATCTGATATTAACTCCTGATAACCCTTCAGCTCCTCTTCTTCTTCATCAGTTAGTTTCCCCTTGATTCTTAACTCTGAAATTGCTTTGGAATATTGATTTTTATAACCCTTCTCATAATTTATTTGAGTCCTCATTTCTCTTAAATCCTCCTCCTGTTTGGCAACTTCATACTGATAGTTTGCTTTTACCAATTCTGAGAGTTCATTCCATTTCTCCTCAGATATTTCTATCTTTTTTAACTTCTTCATAATACTATCATCAATTAGAGTTTCCTTGAGATGTGGTAGTCTCTCTTTAGGATTACTTTTACATGGCTCTTTTCTATGAGGACATTTGTAATACACAATTCCTTTCTGAATATCTCCTGTCATATATTCACCACACTTGCCACACTTAATAAGTTTAGGAGAATATGCATAGGTATTCTTGGTCTTTCCTCTCTTATGAGATCTTAATAGAAGAACTTCCTGAACTTTATAGAAGAGTTCATCACTTATCATCCTTGGATATTTGCCTTTGTGTCTCTCCCCTTCATATTCAAAAATACCAATATATTCTTTCTTCCTAAGCCAATTCCTTACAGTATCCTCTCCATAAGGTTTACCTCCATTTTTCTTGTTAACAAGCCCTATTGAAGCTGCATACTTTGCTAACTCTTCAAAAGAATATTCTCCAGTTGCATAAGTTTCAAAGACCTTAACTATCAATGGGGCAGTTTTGGGATCTTTAACCCATACTTTCTGACCTTTATCTCCATCATATTTATATCCCACTATTCTTTGATTTGGTGGTATTCCTTCAATAGCTTTGCTCCTCCATGTTTGGTGCATTCTGAAGCTGGTTTCATCACTAGAATGCTTAGCCATTGCAAAGTTAATAGCTAACATCATCTGATCACTACTAGTATTAGAAAATATTTTATCATGAGTATATACAGCTTCTATTTCTCCATTTTGTAGATACCAAAGTATCCTACCCCCATCTCCAAAGTTTCTTGCCAATCTGTTATGTTCACTACAAACAATGCCTTTTATTTCACCTTCTGAGCCCTGTTCATCTAGGAGTTCACACATGGCATTAAAATCATCTCTTACATATGCCTTGTATCCTGTTTCTTTATCTTCAAATGTCCTGACTATCTTAAGATTATTTCTCTCTGCAATCTCTTTTATAACTCTTCTTTGATAGTTAAGTGAGTTAGGTTGTTTCTCAGGAGTACCTTCTTTTTCTTGCTTAGAGGATTTTCTAAGGTATGCAAATACTTTAATTTTTGAGCTGTTTTGTTCCATTTTTGTTGTTTTTAGCTATTTTTACCCTCAAAAATGTTGTTGTTATAGTCCTCTATAAGGCACGGAAAACTATTTTTCTTCTTTGGGAATCTTCTTTATCTCAAACTCTTCCCCTATTTTTATCTTTTCAGGAGCATTAAGAAAGTGTTTCCAGGACTTCTTTTCTTTAATCCATTGGGAAAATATCTGTGGTCTAGTAGCTATGTCTATAATAGAGGATATAAATTTTCTTAGTTCAGAAGTTGATTGGTTTTTCTTTATTTCTGTATATGTTTTTGCCATTTTTTGTTAAAAATATCCAAGATTTTCCAATATTTTTTTTATTTTATTTATGTATTTATTGACTTTAAATACTTAATACAAATATCAATAAGTCTGTAATTATCATCATAGTAATCTATAAAGCCACTTTCCATTTTTTTGTTTTTGTAATCTATTAATTCCACAACTAATTCAGAATCAGTTGAAAAAACAGACATATGAAAAACCCTCACTACAAAAGGATATTCCAAAGGGTTTAAATTGTGTTCAAAAATCTTGTTTCTTGTTCCCTTGTATTTATTTAAGAACTTTTTCTCATTCCTTGTTAGACTACTCTCAAAGTTATTAAGTAAATATCTAGCACACTTGCTACCAGTATAATATATGGGAGAGAGTGAAGATTCTAATTCCAAGATAACACTTAAAGGTGGATCTTGATCAAGGTATTTTTCAATGGAGTATATTTTTAAGGCAATGTGCTTATCCAACTCCATATAGGTATGAAACAAGTTTGTAGTGAAGTCCCAAAACAAGTCATTGGGCTTCTTGTTGTTATCATAAATATCCCTAATAAGTTTGTATAAGTCATCTAAACTTTCTGAATATGGCCTTGATCTATCATATGCACTGAAAAAGTAGTCTTGATCTTTTGTAGAATCTGGAAGAAATGTTGTTTCTTTAATAAAATCTTTTAATGTCTTTTGTCTCTTTATTCTGTTATTCATTAAAAATCTTTGAAATTACATCTTTTGATTTTAGCTCAAAGAAATCAATAATCTCTTTATTCTTTAGAACTGAATTCTCAAGTTTTGAAATTTCTTCTACAATATCTTTTTGTTCATTCATAGATGGGAGAGGTATTTTAAAATTGTAAAAAACTGTCTGATTTATATTGTTTATATTTACACCACTTATCTGACCTCTTAAATACTTATTGAATGCTGGTGAATTGAGTGTGTAATAAAGATACTTTGGATTTATATTGTCAAAAGCTCTTATACAACCCATAAAACCCCCAAAATAATAGTCAGTATCTTTGTCTATGAAAGCAACTTTACCTATATGGGATTTGCTCCCACTAGCCATACAAATAAATATATCTCCCTTTTTAAGCTTTTGAGTTTCTTTTAGCTCTTTATTAATAAATTTCAAATCATCAAGATTAAGGGCCCCACCTAAGTCAATATTGTTTGCTCTCAGTACTATTTTACCCCCAACCTCTACTTCATCATCCTTTGAATAAGTAACACCTCTTACAAGTTCACAAACCTCTTTTAATTTAATTAGTTCCCAGTCTGGGTTTATCTCTATCTCAGGTTTCCAATTATCTATAACCATTCTTGCTCCATCTATAATTCTTTGATATCTATCAAGTTCTTCTACTATTTTCTTTTGTTCTTCTAATGGAGGAAGGGGAATTTCAAGACTTAAAACCTGATCCTTACTAATATTTATTTGTAGACCACCACTCCCAAGAGATTTATAGTACATTTTTACCAATCCACTCTGAAGAATGTACTTCAAATATTTTATCATTATTCTATTCTCATCTATTCTGGTGAATTTCCCCACTCGCTGATTCATTAAGACTTTTTTTCCTTTGGTTTCTACAATGGTTGGTACTCCAAGGATTTTAGGATCCCCAGCCATATCAGTCATAGCGATTACTAGATCCCCATCTTTTAGCGCAAAACTCTTATATCTTTCATAATATTCATCAGGTAAATATTTTATATTATATTCAATATCTACAGATGCATTGGGTCTTATATTACTCATTCTAAAATTAACGGTATTAGAATTGTCCACATAATCAGAAGATTTAAAGGCGTAACCATTTTGGAGATCTGCAACTTCTTTTAATAAAATTCTCTCCCACTTCCCCTTTACAGAAACCTCTTTTTGACTACTCTGGTATCTTTTCCCACTTAAATTGTAATCACCACTATCTTTAATTCTACTTTTTCCAACAACATTTGTATTGAATAGTTCACTCTCTTTAACTTCCTTATCATTCAAGATCAACTCTTTGTATTTCCTTAAACTATTTAATATCTCAGGTAAATCATTCTTATCAATCTCTTTTCTTTGAGCACCTAAATCAAATCCGTCATTCTCTACATTAACAAACAAAATATTATCTGTTTTCTTAGCAATATTCTTATCTAAAAGTAATACACTAGTCTTAACTCCTGCATAAGGATTAAATACTCCCTGTGGAAGAGAAATGACAGCCCAAAGATAATTATCATCTACAAGTAATTTCCTTAA
>JAGPKW010000082.1 GCA_018053685.1 Patescibacteria group bacterium | reverse complement strand
TAATACTCGGGTTAGGACCCGCTGGTATAACTGCTGGCATATATGCTGCAAGATATAAATTGGATACTATAGCAATAGGATCTCAAAGGGGTGGAATGGTCTCTTGGAGCCATTTAATAGATAATGTCCCAGGCTTTGGAGAGATATCAGGGGAAGATTTAGCAGATAAATTTTTTAAACATTTAAGAAAATATAATAATTGTACAATAGTGGAGACTACTGTTAATACAATACAGAGTCTAAATAATAGAATTTTAGTTTCAACAAAGGAGGGTGAGATAATACAAGGAGAATCATTAATATTAGCTTTAGGAACAGATAAAAAGAGAGCTGGCATTAAAGGCGAAGCAGAATTTTTAGGTAGAGGTGTTAGCTATTGTACTATTTGTGACGGCATATTTTATAAAGATAAAAAGGTAGTCATAATTGGCAGTGGAGATTCTGCAGTGAAAGGTGCCTTATATTTATCAGATATAGCAGAAAAAGTTTATGTTATTATAAGGAGAGAAATATTTTCTTGTAAAGAGAAATGTGATATTACTTCATTAAGTAAAAAAAATAATGTTAAAATATTAAATAATTCTGTTGTAGATGAAATATTAGGTAATAAAAAAGTAGAAAAGATTATAGTAGAAACATCTACGGGCAGCGATGTTTTAAAACAAGAGATAGATGTAGATGGTATATTCATAGAAATAGGAACAATTCCTCAATCAATATTATTAAAAGGCTTAGGGATTAATTTAGATGAAAATGGTTTTATAAAAGTTGATAATGAATGTAGAACTAATATAAATAATATTTTTGCAGCAGGAGATATAACCGTCGGGTTCTCATCATTAAAGCAGATAGTGGTTGCATGTGCTATGGGAGCTATAGCAGCGACAAGTGCTAAGAAATTTTTAGCTTAATACTTATTTTTTATTAGTTTAAATATGGTATAATTTATATATAAAAGGCTTAACTTTTTAATTATGCAAAAAAATAAAAAATCAAAAAATACTTCTACTTCTAAAAATAAAAAATTTATTCTTTGGTTTGATGAAATAGGTATTAATGATGTTCCATTAGTTGGAGGTAAAAATGCTTCTCTTGGGGAAATGTATACAAATTTAACAAAAAGGGGAATTAATATACCGAATGGTTTTGCCATTTCAGCGTATTCATATTTTTATTTATTAGAGAAAACAGGGGCTAAAGCAAAATTAAAAAGTATATTAAACAATTTAAAGAAAGATAAGAAAACTGGAACATACAATTTAGAGACTTTAATACAATGTGGTAGAGCTGCGAGAAAATTAATTTTAAGCTTAGAATTTCCAGAAGAATTAGAAAAAGAGATAATCGAAGCATATAGAAAATTATGTGAATTTTATAAAGTAAAAGAAGTTGATGTAGCTGTAAGATCATCTGCTACAGCCGAAGACTTACCCGACGCTTCATTTGCAGGTCAGCAAGAAACATTCCTAAATATTAAGGGGGAAGGAGAGTTACTAGATGCTTGTAAAAAATGTTTTGCATCAATATTTACAAATAGAGCAATATCATATAGGCATGACAAGGGATTCGATGATTTTAAAATAGGACTTTCTATTGCTGTTCAAAAAATGGTTAGATCAGATCTTGCTAGTTCTGGTGTAATGTTTACAATAGATACAGAATCAGGATTTAGAGATGCAATTGTTATAAATTCAATTTATGGATTAGGAGAAAATATAGTTCAAGGTAGGGTTTCTCCAGATGAATTTTATATATGGAAAACTGGAGTAAGACACGGCAAAAAGCCTATTATAGGTAAAAAGATAGGATATAAAGATATCAAAATGGTTTATGAGGAAGATGGAGAAAAGGAAAATGTAAAAAATGTTAAGGTCGATAAAACTGATAAAGAGCAATTTTCAATTACTGACGATGAAGCATTGCAGCTAGCTTTATGGGGTTCAATTATAGAAGATTATTATGAAAAGCCTATGGATATAGAATGGGCTAAAGATGGTAAAAGTAATAAACTTTATATAGTTCAAGCAAGACCAGAAACTGTTCAGTCACGAAAAAATATAAACATTCTTGAAGAATACATAATTCAACCTAAACAAGAAAAAAAGATAATAGTCAAAGGCTCATCTGTGGGATCAAAAATTGGTAGTGGGAAAGCTAATGTAATTAAATCAATAGAGAATATTTATGACTTCAAAAAGGGAGATGTATTAATAACAGAAATGACCGATCCAGACTGGGAGCCAATTATGAAGATAGCATCAGCTATAGTTACAAACTCAGGGGGAAGAACGTGCCATGCTGCTATTATTAGCAGAGAACTTGGGATTCCTTGTGTAGTGGGTACTAGTAATGCTACTGAAAAAATAAAAACAGGTAGAAATATAACAGTTTCTTGCAGTGAGGGTGAAGAAGGGTATGTATATGATGGTATTTTAAAATTTGATGTTAAGAGAACAAACCTAAAGAGGTTAAAACCAATTAAAACAAAAATTATGATGAATGTTGGGAACCCTGAATCAGCATTCAATCTATCATTTATCCCAAATGACGGTGTAGGATTAGCACGTGAGGAATTTATAATTAATGAATATATTAAGATTCATCCTAAAGCTCTTATTAATCTTAATTCTTTAAAAGATGAAAAATCTAAGCAACAGATTTTAGAATTAACAAAAGGATATAAAAATAAAAAAGATTTTTTTGTGGAGAAATTAGCGGAGGGTATTGGGAGAATTGGAGTAGCTTTCTATCCAAAACCAGTAATTGTAAGATTTTCTGATTTTAAAACAAATGAGTATGCTAATCTAATTGGCGGTAAGGAGTTTGAACCTGTAGAACATAATCCTATGATTGGTTGGAGGGGTGCGTCAAGGTATTATGATCCATTATATAAACAGGCGTTTGGCTTAGAATGTAAAGCAATAAAAAAAGTAAGGGAAGAAATGGGTATAGATAATATAATAGTTATGGTTCCTTTTTGTAGGACAGTTGAAGAAGGCGAGATGGTATTACAAACAATGGAAGAATTTGGGTTAAAAAGAGGCGAAAATAAATTACAGGTTTATATGATGGTAGAAATTCCTTCAAACGTAATATTGATCAATGAATTTTCTAAAATATTTGACGGATTTTCTATAGGATCAAATGATCTAACACAATTATTATTGGGGGTTGATAGAGATTCTAATCTAGTTTCACATGTCTATAATGAAAGAAATGAATCAGTAAAGATAATGATAAAATTAGCGATAGCAGGTGCTAAATTCAATAAAAGGAAAATAGGCATTTGTGGGCAAGCTCCATCTGACTTCCCAGACTTTGCTGCATTTTTATTAAAGAATAAAATCGACTCAATATCATTGAATCCAGATACTGTTTTAAAAACTAGACTATCACTAAGTAAGGTAGCAAAAAACAAAAAATAGAATTTTATAAATTTATTTTTAGTAAGCTAATTAAATTATCCAGCCATTTATAGCCAAGTTCAGACTTGTCTATTTTAATTTGTTTTTCTTTTATAACTGTATTAGGGTATTTTTTTATTAGCCTATTTTTTATAATCTCATTAATAACGTCATCAAAATCTAATATGATTTTATTGTTATTATATTCTATATTTTTTATTTTTAATTTTTTTGAGTATAGTTTTAGTATTAAAATATCATATAAATTATATATATTTTTATTGTCTAAATTTTTAAATATACTTATCATTTCGTTTTTTAGATCATCTTCATTATTAATTGCTGCTAGCTTTTGATAGATATATATCCTTTTATTTTTATCACAAATAATATTTTCTGGGATATTAAAATTGATTGGTAAATTTATTTTTGTTTCAAAATCTATATCTTCTTCAACGCCGTTTATTATTTTATTAACTGCTTGTTCTAATAACTTACTATATAAATTTAAACCAATAGCATATATATGGCCATGCTGTTGTTCTCCCAATATATTACCTATACCCCTGATTTCCATATCTCTTGATGCAATTCTGAAACCATCGCCAATTTTACTATCCGTTTCTAGCGTTTCCAATCTTTTTTCTGCATTTATATTCATATTTTCATTTTTATATAAAAAATATGCATACGCCTGTCTATTTGATCTTCCTACTCTTCCTCTTAACTGATGTAGCTGAGCAAGCCCAAATCTTTCTGCGTTTTCTATTATAAGTGTATTAACATTTGGCAAGTCAATACCATTTTCTATAATGGTTGTACATATAAGTACATCTATTT
>JAGPKW010000081.1 GCA_018053685.1 Patescibacteria group bacterium | reverse complement strand
GTCTGAATCTATTCTGCATTTTCAAAAATTCCTCTATTGGTTTTCTTTCTGCTGGCTTAAAATTAATTTTATACTTACCATTTTCTACCTCAAATAGTGGCCAAAAATTCGTTTCTGTTGCTAATTTCGCAACACTAATAGCTTCTCCTTCTTGAAACTGCCAATTTGCTATACACGGAGAAAATACTAATATTAATTTAGGACCATTTATAGCAAAAACTTTTTCTGCTTTATTATATAAATCTACTAGATTATATACTGATGCTTGTGCCACATATTTTATATTATGTGCTAATGCTATTTTTATTAGATCTTTCCTTTGCTCTTCTTTCCCGTGATGAACTTTACCATCTGGGCTTGTTGACGATGATGCCCCAAAAGGTGTTGCTGATGATCTTTGATTGCCCGTGTTCATATATGCTCCATTATCATAACAAACATACAAAAAATCATGCCCCCTTTCCATCGCTCCAGATAAAGCTTGTAAACCTATATCATAAGTACCGCCATCTCCACTAAATGCAACGAATTTAATATTTTTATTTTTAATTTTGTCCTTCAACTCACTCTTTACATTATCTTTTTTAAGATAATTATATGCTTCTTCTATGCCATTTAATGTTGGTGCACTATTTTCAAAAGCATTGTGCATATAGGGTATACCCCATGCATTATATGGATATATTGTAGATGTTACTTCTAAACATCCAGTAGCATTTGTGACAATAACATCATTATCACCTTTTGCTGCTAATACTGTCCTTATAATTGGCGGGAAAGAGCACCCAGCGCACCATCTCCCACCAGATATTAATGATTCCTGATTTTTAATCTTTAATGCCAAGTCTTTAATTGTTATCATAATATAATTATTAATATTTACTTTCTTAAGCCAACATACTCTATTTCATTCTCGTTGATCTTGTTATTTAATAAATTATTAAATATATTTTCTATCTCTTTTTCTGTTATTTCTCTGCCCCCTAATCCAAAAACAATAGATTGTATTTTAGGCCTTTTGCTCAACATAAAACATGAAGATAATATATCTGTATATAATGGTGGTAATGCCCCTTTACTAATTGCTCTATCCATAACTGCAAAATGCTTAGAATTTAATTTGTTTAAAGCTTCTGCTATTTCTTTATATGGGAATGGTCTATATAGTTTTATTTTTAATAGTCCAACTTTTTTATTTTCTTTTCTCATTCTATCTATTACACTTTTTACTGTTCCGGCAGTTGATGATGAAACTATAATTACTGCATCTGCATCATCTAACTCATATGATTCAAATATATCATATTTATTATTTGTAATCGAGCTTAATTCTTTCCCAATTTTTGAATATTCATAAATAACTTGCATAGATGATTCAACTGCTTGATATTGAGTTTCAAACAAATAATCTTGAAGCTCTATAGGCCCGATGGCTACTGGCTTATCAGTATCTAATAAAGAAAATTTTGGTTTATATTCTCCTAAAAAATCTTTAGCTAATTTATCTTCTAAAATTTCAACATTTTCTACACAATGTGATGTTATAAATCCATCTTGCAATACCATAACTGGTAAGTTTACTTTTTCAGCAAGTCTAACTGCTAGCAAGGTATTTTCATAACATTCCTGGTTTGTCTCACAAAATATTTGTATCCAACCCAAATCTCTACAATACATAGAATCAGAATGGTCGCAATGTATATTTATAGGAGCTCCTACATATCTATTTACTACTGACATTACAATGGGTAATCTTAATCCAACAGCTGTACTGACTACCTCCCACATAAAAGCTAATCCCTGTGAAGATGTTGCAGTCATAGCTCTAACCCCTGCAGCTTCAGCCCCTATTGCTATAGACATAGCAGAATGCTCAGATTCTGCTCTTATTAATTCTGTATCAACTAATCCATTAGCATAAAATTCAGAAAATTTTTCAACTATTGGAGTTTGTGGAGTTATAGGAAAAATAGAAACAACCCCTGGGTTAATCTGACGCATTGCTTCTGCAACTGCATGAGCTCCTGTTAAAGCTAACATTTTTTTACCCATATTTTCTTGTTTAATTATTTATCATCTGAGACCATTGTTATCGCTCCTGCTGGACAAACTTTGCTACAAATACTACAACCCTTACAATATTCTAAATTAATTTCACCCCTTTTTTTATCTTTGGTTATATCAATACAATTTTCTGGACAGTTCACAACACATATATCACAGTGTATGCACTTTGATTCATCAATAACTGGTTTTAAAGATCTCCAAGTTCCAGTCTTAAAATTTATAGACGTTTTTGGCTTTGATATAATTCCCCCCTCATCTATTTCTTTTGATGATTTTAAATTTGACATAAAATATAAATTATATATTAAGAGAGACTATTAAATCCTATTTCTATAGCTTGCTTATTAGATTCTATAATCTCCTGACCCTTTTTAAAAAATATTATTTCCATATCTTCTTTTAAAGACTCAACTGTTATAAGCTTAGTAAATCTACATAAAGCACCAGCCATTGCTGTACCTGGTTTATTTAATCCAATAGTTGAATATGCTATTTTTGTTGCTGGCACTGTATATATCTGACCATTAAAATTTGTTTTTTCTTTGATCATTTCTCTTGTTTTTTCTGTATTCACTATTAAAATACCTACTCTAGTAAGCCCCTCTAATGAACTACCATCTGATAATAATGTTTCATCCATAACTATAACTATATCTGGTTCTACTATTGGTTCATGGGTTTTAATTCTTTTATTATCTATCCTGACAAAAAAACGAGTTGGGGCCCCAGATCTTTCTGGACCATATTCTGGAAATGCTTGTATAAAATTCCCCAACTTTAAAGATACCTCTGCAATAATTTGAGCTAAAGATTTCCCACCCTGGCCACCTCTTGCATGAATACGAATTCGTAACATAAATTGATCTTACTTTTTAATAAATATATTTCAATTATATCAGAAAAAAAAGAAATAAAAAATAAAATTTCATTCTATTTTTATACAACCAACTGGGCAAACATCTACAGCATTCTGAACAACTGGCTTTTGCTCTTCTGTAATCTTTAACATCCCTATATTATTATCATAGCTTGCTCCTTTTAATGTTATCTCACCCATATCTTTGAAAAACTCTGGGCATACAGAAGTGCACACACCACAATGTATACATTGATTTCTATCATGTGATAATTTTGGCATCTTTTAAAATTAAAAATTATTCTTGTTATATATATTTTAACAGATTATTCATTTTTTAAAAATAAAGCTCAACAAATAATATAGACCTATACCAAAAGCAACTGATACATTTAGAGATTCTTTTATTTCTCCCATCATTGGGATTTCTAATATTATATCACTTTGTTTTAATATTTTTTTATCTATGCCATCTATTTCATTACCAACTATTAATAAACATGGAAATTGTATATTTAAATTATTACTAAAAATATTTTTCACTTTTTTATTGATTTCGATAACACACTTTGATTTACCCTTCAATTTCGTTTCTAA
Source organism: Patescibacteria group bacterium (assembly GCA_018053685.1). Taxonomy (GTDB): domain Bacteria; phylum Patescibacteriota; class Patescibacteriia; order JAGPKW01; family JAGPKW01; genus JAGPKW01. Next base: position 752 of record JAGPKW010000081.1, on the reverse strand, counting down.
AGAAATAATATAATAGCCATTACTTTTCAATCTTTTTATTAACCTCAATGGTTGTTTTATAGTCTTCCATTGTATGTTATTTTCCGCACCAAGTGATGTCTTTGACATTTTTGGATGCATTGGAGTTGGAGTATAACCACCTAAATATATCTCATTAACCAACCCACAAAATTCACTAGTCCTTATTATTGATCCTACATTATATACACTTCTTACTTTATCACAATAAACAGAAATTACTTTCTTGCTGTCCATACACTAAAAATTTATTATCTTAGATTTAAAATTTACTTTTGTATCTTTTAAATTCCACAAAACTGGAATGCCTACTACCAATATTATTATTCCTAAAATTAAAAATAAATATTTCATATCAAAAATATTTAATAAAATACTTGATAATATTGGACCTATAACCCAAGATAATGGTGACAATAATTTATAAAAACTTATTAAATCAATATTTGATGCATCTAAATTTTTATATAAATATACTTCTCTCATAATTTCTAAAATACTTGCTCCAACACGTGTTAAAAATAATACTAATATGAACAAAAAAATGTTTTTTACAAAAAATAGTGTTATTGTTGATACTCCTAAAATAAATGTACTTATCATTAACAATTCCTTTTCCCCTAAATATTTATCTGCTACTTTGCCTGCTGGATATTGAAATATAATAAAAGGTATTAATACTATAAACATTATGATACCTATTTTATCCCAAGTTAAATTTAAAACTTTGTTCA
>JAGPKW010000080.1 GCA_018053685.1 Patescibacteria group bacterium | reverse complement strand
CATTTTCAGTACCTAGAAATGAAACATCAACAAAGGTTAGGTCATGTAATTATAACAAAATGATGGTTCTAAAACCTTATTATTTTGGGAGATTACATTACTTTGGTGTGTTTTTCAATAAAATAAAATCAGAAAAAGGTACATGTTGTCTTGATTTTTATGGTAATGAAGATGCGAAACAAGAATTAGAGAATATGTTTTCTCAATTAAAAGATCCATTAACCTTTTGTTGTAGCAACTTTTGGGAACATAGCTTATCGTATATATTTGCTGCTGATATTCTTTATGATAAACAAAATCCTCAACATACTGTATATATTGATACCAGCCTAAATCTTGGTCCATATTTTGATTTTTTAAGAAAAGGAATTGTTGAATATCCTAATGGTAGTTATGATACTATGATAAAAGATTTTTTAGAGAATACAAGCTTATTACATACAGATTCACATAAATTTATTGCTTTTATGTATATGTGGTATAGAGGAGTAGTAATGGGAGCAAAAGACGGTAATTTAATATTAATGACAACAGATTATTTTAATGACAACTTTTAATACAAATTATTAAAAATTATGAAAGAGAACTATTTAAATGCATCAAGATATTTTTTAAAAAAGAAAAATGTTATAAATGATGAATTTTTCAAATATTTGTATCTTAAATATCCAGAGTTAAAATATAAATATGACAAAAAGCAGATAAAAGAAATTATAACATCATTTAACATTGCTTTAAGAGAAGAAGTTGTATTTAACAGAGATGGTGTTGATATTCCATTATTAGGTAAGACATTAGTAACAAATGCATATTTACCTATAAATAAAAATAGAAGTAATGCATATATTGATTATGGTAAGTTTACAAAATCTGGTTGTAAAGAAAAAGTACTGTTTAATAATAATGAAACTAATGGTTATGTTGCTAAAATAAAAATGAATAATACAACTAAAAGAGCTAAAAGTTTTCCATTAAAGTTTTATTTTTTCAAACCATGTAGATTGTTATCAAGACAAGTATCAGCAGAGTTTAGAAAGAACTATAAAAGATATAAAATTATATCTAATGGAAAAATACAAGTAACAAAAAGAAATTTAAGTATAAAAAGTTTAAAATATCACAATGAATTTGCTATATAATGAAAGTAGGAGAAGCAATATCAAGAATAAAAAACACCATAAAATCTGTTAAGCAAGATGCAGCAAGTTTAACAGATAGATATGTGTATTCACTTATATTAAAGTATGGAAAAACTTTAATGAGAAGACAAGATAATCTTAATAGAATACTTAAATACAATAGTGTTTGGAAGCCTTTATATTGTGTAGAACTAGAAAGTGTTAATAGAGTAAATTGTGGTTGTGTTGATGGTTGTGATATATTAAGAACAAAAACAAAATTACCAAAACTTATAGATGGTTATTATGGACCATTAATAAGATTTGTAACATCAGTAGATCAATCTATAGAAGTCAAACCTACAACTTCTTTAGAATATGAAAAGATGATAAAGCAAAAAAATTTTAAATATAATAATACAAAATATTATTGGTATTTAGATGGACATTTATATTTTCCTAATATTCATTGGGATGCAGTTAGGTTAGAATGTATTCCAGAAGGAGATATATCACAATATAATAATAATAATAATGAATATAATAATGGAGAAAAAGACTGTACATATATGCAAGATTTAGATTGTCCTATTCCTGATTTTTTATTTTCAGAGATAGATAATTTTGTATATACAGAATTGCAAATAAAACTAAATATTCCACCAGATAATCAACATGACACTATAAATATTGTTGAATAATGATAACTAAAGAGATAGAATATAGAACATATGAACAACTGTTAGATTCTGTGAAGTTAGATTTCTATACTTATGATATAGAAAATATGATAAGTAATCAGACATTAATAAAAGTTGCACAGAAGATAAATAGAGAGTTGGGATTAAAGATACATCCATCAAAAGGCAAAGTTATTGATTTGGTTAATGGCAAAGCTAAATTGCCTAATGATTTAAAAGTATTAAATTTTGTGTTATTATGTGATGGATATGAAGAATATGAACTTGTAGGTTATCCTTATTCATATAAAACATATGCAGATGGTGTTTTAGATGGTAAATTTGAAGCACAATCTGAATTTAATGCTAAAGCAGTAAAGCAATTTACACAATATGTAGATATAATTCAAGGAGATAATGTAATAGAACATAAATTAGGAACAGATAATATTGTTGTTCAAGTATGGGATAATGCTAATAATTTATTATCATTGAATATAAATGTTACAAATAGAAATTCTGTAACAATAATATCTAACAGTAATTATGAAAATGCTAAAGTTGTTGTTATAGGTTCAAATTCAAGTTATGGGATATATTGTCCACCTGTAGAAGATCCTTTGTGTCCACCACAACCTGAATTAGTACAGGTAGAAATTCCTGTATGTCCAGAATTAGATTGCAATCCTAATGGTATAGATTCTATTGCATATAGAGATGATAATAAAATTAAAAAATATAGAAAATTAGTACAGTTGCATATTGAAAGTAGAAAAACAGATACTTTTGATGAAGTGAGTACTAATAGTCAAAGGTTAGGTGTTGTAACAGTTAAAAATGGTTATATCATTGCTAACTTTAAAGAAGCAGTATTGTTTATAAATTATCAGGGAGAGATGGAAGATGATGAAGGTAATTTATTAGTGTTAGATCATGAGCTTGTAAATGATTATTATGAGTATTCATTAAAAGAGAGAATATGTGAAAATCTTATTGCTAATGGAGAACCTGCACAACAGTTATATAGTATGATGATGCAACAAAAAAGAAAAGCTAAAATAGATGCAATAACTTTTATTAGAACACCTAATTTTAAAGAGATGTATAAAGCATGGCAAATGAATAGAAAAGCTATGTATTCAAAATATTATAAAATGTTTATTTAATGAGTGATAAGTTGCAAAATACAAGTATGGTAAAAGTTAATTCATTTCTTAAAGGAATGAATAAAGACTATGATTCTATATATGTAGGAGATGGTTTTTGGACTAATGCTATAAATGCTATTAATGTAACTCATTTTGGAGATAGAGGTGATATAGGTAATGAGCCTTCAAATAAAGAGTGTGCATCAACAAAATATACAATAATAGGTTATGCACATAAGAATAATAATGAAATAGTATTATTTAGTACTAATAATGATAAGAGAGATGGTGGTGACAAAAATGATATAGGAATATATAATATTGCAAAGAATGAATATGAATCCATATTTGATGACAGTGATGATAGAGTGTGTTTGAATTTTTCAGTAGTAGATTTAATAACAGCAGTAGTAAAAGAAAATTATGACCACACACATTCAGTATATTGGGCTGATGGATACAATCCCGATAGATATATAAATTTAGATATAAAAAAAAAGATTGGTAATAATGAATGGTTATTACCAGATAGACCATATGGTATAGTTAATCCTAACTCATGTCAACCCATAGAATATAATCATCAATTAAATTGTGAAAAGTTAAGAATACATCCTTTAGTTACAGAACCATGTGTTAGGATTGCAAAATCACAGAGTGGAGGTCAGCTTATAAATGGTAGTTATATGGCTGTGGTTGCTTATTCTGATAATGGAATGAGATTAACAAGTTATAGTATGCCATCAGCTGCTGTTGGTATATGGCAACATGAAGGAATAGGCGGTAGTATAGAGATTGTTGTTAGTAATCTTGACGATGTTCTTTATAATGAATTTGAGCTTGTTATAATAGCTGTAAACAATCAACAAACAAGTGCAAGAAGAATAGGATATTATCCTACAGGAGACGATGTAACAATACATTTGGATCAAATAAATCAAGACTTGCCTAATGTGCCATTAAGTTATATACCATTGAAGAATATGGTATATGATAAATCAGATAAGATGTATGAACTTAATAATCATCTTGTAAGATGTGGTGTTACAGGACAGCCATATATTAATTATCAGCCAAAAGCAAATAAAATAATAACAAAATATGTAGTAGTACAATATAGAGCTGATTATTACTATCAAGGTGGTGTTAATGTTGGATATATGAGAGATGAGGTATATTCATTTTTTATAAGAGGAGTATTTGACACAGGAGCAAGAACACCATCATATCATATTCCAGGTAGAGGACCCTATCAGAGTGATAGGGTATCTATAAATGATCATAATACATTATCAGGAGAGAGTGAAAGATGGCAAGTTTATGATACATCTTCTGGAACAAATGTAGCTGGTGATCAATTTGTATATGATATTCCTTATGAAATA
>JAGPKW010000079.1 GCA_018053685.1 Patescibacteria group bacterium | reverse complement strand
CTTTATAGTATTCAATAGTTAGTACACCATGATGCTTGTTTGTTTTTGCATCTGTAACATAATCTCCCCTCCTTATATGCACAGAGATACTATTTTTATCCTTTTTAATAATATCTGAGACTTTTTTATATTCTTTTGTTTTTAGTTCTGGTTTTAAAGTAAATTCTTTCAATATATCCTCTCTATACTTAATAAAGAATTTTTCACCTTGAAAATAACCATTTAGATACAAATCTTTTTTACCTAAATACTTTTCTATTGGATATATACCTGTAAATATTGTGTGTATTTTCGAAGTTATATTATCAATAAATTGTGTAATACTGTTTTCATATCCTTTTAATGTTTTTATTTCTGATTCTTTCGCTATTTGTGAAGATATGTTGAATTGTGATAGTTCAAAAGATCTTTTTGTATGATCTGATGGTATAGAGGAGTAATAAGTGATATCCAGTTTATTAATACTGTTATACTCTTTTGCTAATGAATAACCACATGCATATTGAAACATTTGATTACCTAGACCACCTTTTAAATATGTAATTATCATAAATTTAGTTTATTATACTAAAGTTCTTAATTAAATTTGTATATATTTTAAATATTATTTTACCTTTATTGAGAAGTCCTCAGAAGAAAGAGATAGATTTTTATTGTAAAAAGAATCATTTGTTATTTCTTTTCTCCATCTCTCCCACATTAAATCGATTTCTTTCCCAAATTCTTTAATATCTCTTGTTCCTTTCTCTGGTGTTCCGACAGAAATAGACTCATGATGGTACAGCTCTGCATATGGGGTATATAGGTTATTGAAACCTTCTTTAGATAGCTTTAGACAAAAGTCAACATCGTTAAAAGCAATTCTAAATTCTTTGTTTAAACCTTTAACAGAATTAAATTTGTCTTTTTTTATCATCAGGCATGCAGCAGTAACAGCGGAATAATTACGTATTACATCTTTTAGGGCTGGAAAACCTTGGACCTCTGCAGGGAAATATTTGAATGCATGTCCTGCTACACCTCTTCCTTCTCCTCCATTAATCCCTAAAATTACTCCAGCATGCTGAATAGTGTCATTTGGATATAACAATTTTACTCCAACAGCACCAATCTCTTTTCTTTGTGCATGTTCAAGCATATTTTCTATCCAATTAGATGTAATGACTTCTGTATCATTATTCAGTAATAATACGAATTCTCCTTTTGCATTTTTTACTCCAAAATTGTTTACAGATGAATAATTAAAGTCTTTTTTCCAGTGTAAGAATCTTATCCTTGGACTGGTTTTTAATATTTCATAAAAATCAAAAGTATCTTTTTCTTTACTGCCTGTATCAACTATAATTATTTCATAGTTGTCATATGTAGTTTTTTCAAGAATAGATAGGATGCATCTCTGTAGATAATGAACTTTATCTTTGGTAGGAATAATAATACTTACCATTGGATTGTTTTTAATATTATATTTAACCCTAAAAGATCCTGGGAATAGCCCCTTGGTTACAACAGCATCCAAATTTCTTCTCTTTACAGCATCTCTTAATGATTTAAGTGCGTTCCTGTCTGCATATCCTTTATTGTCATATACTGCAGCAGTAGATCCAGGTATTCTTCTCCATGAGTATAAAACATCGGCGATATGCTCAATATTTTTTGTTTTTTCAGTTACTCTTAGTAGTAAATCATAATCCTGTGAACCTTCATATCCTTTCCTAAACCATCCAACATCATCAACAAGGGTTTTTCTTATTACTACAAGATGGCATAAATAATTTATTGATAGAAAAAGATCAGGAGACCAATCAGGTTTAAAGAATGGTTCTGTTCTTTTCCCATTCATTTCTAATTTGTCTTCATCTGAATATATTAAATCTGTTTTTCTTTTTTTATTAAGGAGCTTTACAATCTCAGCTAGGGCATGTGGGTATATAATATCATCATCATCTAAAAGAACAATAAACTCCCCTTTTGCGAGTTTAAGTGCAGAATTTGAGCATTCAGAGATATGCCCATTTTTACTTCTAAAAGTAACCTTTATTTTTTCCTGTTTTGATAATTTTGGGAGATAGTTTCTAAGATTTTTGTTAGTTGAGGCATCATCGGCAATACATAACTCCCAATTTGTATATATTTGTTTTTTTACTGATTTTACTGCTTCTTTTAAGTATTTAACATCTACATTGTATACTGGCATTATAATGCTTATAAGGGGTTGATATGATAAATTTTTTATTTCTTTTGAGATTTCGTTTCTTTTTGCTTTTGTAATTTTGTGATTTTGTATCCAATATTTGTATCTGTTCTTTTCGTATTTTTGGTTTTGTTTATATTTAATAAAATTATTAATTCGAGTAAGTATTCTTTTAAAAGTTAACTTAAATCCATCTCTTCTTATATTTATAAAGAAATTTTTAAAGTATTTTTTGAATTTCTCCCATAACTTTAATATTTTCCAAATATTTGTTTGCTGAAAAGCAGAATATTCTGTTGTTAGTTGAGTTAGTCTTACGATTTCATTTTGTTGTGCAATAATAGTAGAATTAAGTTTTCTAATCTTTGCATTTAATTTATGAAGTCTTTTAAGATTTTCTTCCATTTTATTTAATTGTTGAGAATTTTCATTATTTGAGATTATTTCTAGCTCTTGTATTTCTTGTTTTTGTTTTTTTAAGGATTTTGATAGATTACTGCATTTGTTTTGTAATATTTGTACTTCAGATAATGCTTTATAATAATTTGTGAATGTTGTAAAGAGTGTGTTCTCTTTATTAATGATTTGTTTCTTGTTAAGAAGTAATACCCCTAAACCATGATAATGTTCAAAAGTAATTGTATTAGGATACTCTGCTGTAATTTCTTCCCATAATTTATATACCCCGAAGTCATCTTTTTTTTCTAAAACATCATGTAAAAGAATTATGCCAGATTTTTGTTTTACTTTTGGTAACCATGTTTCAAAATCATGTTTAACAGCCTCATATGTGTGTAGTCCATCAATATGTAATATATCGATACTATTATCTTTAAACTCTTTTACTGCATCATCAAAAAGCATTCTATGCTTAATAATGTTGACATTAGTGTAATATTTATCTGCAATCCTTTGGAATTCTTTAAATACTTCTTCTCCATAAAAGCCTGCTTGCTCATCGCCCTTCCAAGTATCAATACAGTGTAATTCTGTTTCCAGATTAAGATCTTTTACAGCTTGTGCAAAAGAGAAAAAAGAATTTCCCTTGTGTGTTCCTAATTCTACAAGAATAGAAGGTCTTGTATTTGCAACTAAGTCATATCCAAAGAAATAGTGACCACTCCATGCTGATGATTGTATAGGGAGATCTTTGGTAAATTCGAAAGTAGCATTATTAGTTTTCCAAGTTTTCATCTAATAAAGAAAATGATATATTTGACTAACATATGAGTATACTAAAAAAAATCATAGGGAGCAAAAAGGTTATTTATACTGCCAACTTCGGTTCTTTTGATCCTGAGTGTACAAATGCTGATAAAATATTTAATGAGAAGAATAACATATATGATGGTTGTGCAGAGCATTTATCTTCAAGGTTAATGGCAAAACTGTATAAGGTTATAAACCCGTTAAATTATGACATTTGGGTGGATAGTAATATTGTTGTTCTGGATAGAAAGGGTTTTGAAGAATTATTTGGAGGTGATTTATGTGTTTTTAAGCATCCATTTAATAAAACTGTCAGAGATGAAATTACATCCTGCAAAAATGCAGGCTATGTAAATGATCAGCAAATAAGGAGAATAGAAGATCTTTATAAATCATCTGGGATGAGTGTTGATGACACCCCAGTATATGCTAATGGAATGATTTATAGAACAAAGAAGGTTGAAGAATTTAACAGATTATGGTGGAAACTAATTTGTATGTATAGTTATAGGGATCAATTAACTTTCCCATATGCTTTGGCTCAATTTCCTAAATTAGAATTCAAGACCATTGATATAAATATTTATAATATGGATGGTGTCATGAATCCTTATTTTCTATTTCATCCTCACAACACAAAACAAAGTATTAAGAAGTAATGGTGGTGGAATTAAATTGAGGACTATATCAAAAAATGGAATGCAATTCCGATTTGTATGTATAAAAGATTTAAAAAGTTCTTAATAGTTTGTAAAATCTCCCCTTCTATAGTACCCTATATTAATAATCCTATCTAATTTAAAATAATATAGAATTATGAAACTCTTAGTAACTGGTGGTTGTGGCTTTATAGGTTCTAACTTTATAAAATATTGGTTAAATAAATATCCTAAAGATAAAATAATAAACTTAGATAAATTAACCTATGCAGGAAACCTAAATAACCTTAAAGATATAGAAA
>JAGPKW010000004.1:1667-19487 GCA_018053685.1 Patescibacteria group bacterium | reverse complement strand
ATCTGAATCTAAAACTATAAACTCATGTGGCAATCTTACTTCCAAGTTTGCATATTCAATACTAGCACTTTGATTATTTTTAAATGAAATTGTGTAAGACAACTTACCATCTAAATCTATATTAGTACTTATAATATTCAACTGAATATTGTCAGCAGTATTGCTATTTTTGCTATTATCTTTATTCCCCATAAATAAATACAGAAACAACAAAAATCCAACTACACTAATAATAAGTATTATAACAAGTATTTTTATAATCTTAGAAAATGGGGACTTATTTTTTAAATCAAAATCTTTTGGTTTGGAATATTCTGAAATATTATTGCTGCTACTTAGAACATCGTTCAATTTTTCCGTATTATCTTTCTTCTTTTTAAGAAACATATTATTAAATTATCTTATTTAAAAAATTTTTCTGTTTTTAGATATTCTTCTGTATAAAAATATACAAAATCAAAAAACTCTTTTTTATTATTTAATATTTTTTTATCTAAATATTTTCTTTCTATGTTTAATCCAATTTCTTTAAAAAGTATTATCAAAAACTTATATAATGAATTAATTATCTCTATATCTTTATTAAAATATATATATAAACCATCTTCTTTTATTTTTAATTTATCTAAATACTCAAAATACCTAATACATAAATTATATATTTTTTCATCTTCAATATTATCATAGGTCATTTTATCTAAAACCTCAATTACGAAGAAATATATTGATGTTTTCTTTAAACTATTAATTATATTTTTATATACACACTCTTCACTAGCATTAGCAATATAATTAAAACTTCTACCTTTAATTATATCGCAATTAGCTATAGAGAAAAAATGTAAACTTGGGTTTAATTTAGATAATGTTTTATATGCACCTCTTACTCTTAAACTTATTTTCCCAAGATCTTTTGTGTAAGCAATTATAATCCTATCAAAATCTTTATAATTTCTATCAGACAAAAGGAACAAATCTGTTTTATAATCCAACATATATGCTTAGGATTATTTTATAATCTCCTACCTCACAAACTTCACCTTTATTTTCTTCTTCTATAATATTGTTAGCTAAAACTAGTTGCTGTATTTTAGCTATGTTATCATTTATTACAGATTTTAATACCTCACTATCAGTAGAATATTTAATATCAATTTTGTCTTTAATAGATAAATTTTTTTCAGCTCTTAGTTTGTTTATAAAGCTTATTATCTCTCTTATATATCCTTCATTTTTTAGTTCTTCTGTTATTTTAGTATCTAAAGAAACTATAATTCCGTTTTCTTCTTTAATTTCTTCTTCTTTATTTATTGAAACATATAATATTTCGCATTCATCTTTAGATAATTCCCATTTTTTATCAACTATAATTTTATCTTCAGATATCTCAAAATCACCATTTTTAGCTTTGTTTATAATTTCCTGGACATCTTTTCCAAATTTTGGTCCAATTAATCTTGCATTTGGTTTTGCAATTTTTTTTGCAATACTTTCAATATTATCTATAAATCCTATATTTTTTACATTCAATTCTTCTAATATTATATCTCTATTATTCTCTATATTTTTTTTATCAGTATCATGAACAACTATGTTTATACTAGATAATGGCTGTTTAACAACAATATTTTTTTGTTTTCTTATAGCTAATCCTAAACTAACAACAGTTCTTATAAAATCCATTTCCTTAATTACCTTATATCCTTTTTTGCTATCAACATAATCAAATGGTTTTGGCCAATCACATAAATGAACTGATTCTCTCTTAAAATTTTCTGATTCATTTTTGCTATCTATTTTTAAACTTTGATATATATATTCAGCTATAAAAGGCATAGATGGTGCTATAACCATAGATAAAGTCATAAGTATTTCTCTTAATATTGAAAGTGAGGAATATCTCTCATCTTTATTATTAGATTTCAATCTCATCCTGCTTCTTCTTAAATACCAATTTGAAAGATCATCTATAAAATCTTCTATTAATCTTGTTCCATCTGCTAAATAATATCCATCATATTCTTCTGTTATATTTATTATAAACTCATTCATTTTAGCATATATCCAAACATCAAGATTATTGTTTCTATCTATATTACCACTATATTCTTCAACAATATGATCAACATTAGCCATGTTATAAAACTCTAAAACATTAACTAATTTTAATATAACCTTTTTAACAACATCGTCTACTCCTTTCTCTGAAAAATTTAAGTCTTCACAATTTACAACAGGAGAAGATAATAAATAATACCTCAAAGCATCAGCTCCATACTTATCTAATATAAAATATGGATCAGGATAATTTTTTAATCTCTTACTCATTTTTTGACCATTTTCTGCAAGAACAATACCATTTACAACTACATTTTCAAATGCTGGCTTATTAAACAATGCAGTAGCTAAAACCATTAATGTATAAAACCAACCTCTTGTTTGATCTTGTCCCTCAGCTATAAATTTAGCAGGAAATCTTTTATTAAAAGTATCTACATTTTCCATTGGATAATGAAAAGATGAATATGGCATTGATCCACTTTCAAACCAACAATCAAAAACTTCTGGTATTCTTTTCATATTTGCTCCACAATCAGGACATTTAAATTCAATATTATCAACAACCTGTTTATGAAGATCAAATTCTTTATTTGTTTTATTATCCAAATATATTTCTATCTTATTAAATAAATCTTTATCTAAAATACTAAAAAACTTTCCTATCTCCCATTCTTTTAATATAGACTCTATAGAAACTTTTATACCATTATGAGTAATAATTAAAACTTTTTTACCTTTATATTGTTTCAAAGAGTCTATAAATTTATTAACTCTTTTTTCAACATCTTCAAAAGATTCTCCACCACCTCGTTTATATAAAAATCTATCATTACCTTTTAATGTTCTATAATATTCTAAATCTTTTTTACCCTCTTCAGATATATTTTCCCCTTCCCAACTTCCTTTTATTGTCTCCCTTAGTTCTTCAACAATAACAATTTTTTTATTTAATTTTTTGTTTATAATTTCAGCACTTTCCCTAGCTCTTAATACAGGAGAACATAAAATAACATCAACATCTTTATCTATTTCATTAGCTATTCTTTCCATATCCTGCCTACCTTTCTCTGTTAATGGATACAATTCATCTTTAGACCAACTAATATGTTTTATATTTTTTTCACTCTCCCCATGCCTTATAACTATTAATTTAGTTAGCCTTTCTTTATCATCTGTCTCTTTCATTTTCTGATATAAATCTTCAACACTACCTATAACTTCTACATGATTACATTGTTCATTTTCACATATCCAAACAGGTAATGGAGTGCCCCAAAACCTTGAACGAGATACAGCCCAATCTCTTGCATTTTCTAGCCATTTACCAAAACGCCCAGTCCTAACATGATCAGGAATCCAGTGTATTTTATTATTATTATCTATTAGATCATCTTTAATATCAGTAACTTTAACAAACCAAGAAGATGTAGCATAGTTTAATAATGGAGTATCACATCTCCAGCAATGAGGATAAGAATGTAAATATTTCTGTTTTGAAAATACTCTATTTTTTTCTGTTAAAAAATCAACAACCATAGTATCAGTTTCTGATGGATTATCTTTTGGTTTAACTTCATGTCCAACAAAATCTTTAACCTGAGATGTAAAATATCCATTCATTTTTACATGTTGGATAAATGGTAGATTATATTCTTTTCCTAAGTTCATATCATCTTCACCAAATGCTGGTGCTATATGAACAACACCAGTTCCATCTGTTGTTGTAACAAAATCTCCATGGTATATTTTCCATCCATTTTTTTTATTATCTATAGTTGGATCATTTATAAAATAATCAAATAAAGGCTCATATTCTAAGCCAATTAAATCCTCTCCTTTTATTTCATCAATAATAATATATTCTTCATCTTTAAATACATTATCTAATGTATCTTTAGCTAATATATATATTTCATCACTCTTTATTGTCTTTAATTTAGGATTTTCAACTTTTATTTTTACATATTGAACATCTCTATTAATAGCAAGGGCAACGTTCCCTGGTAATGTCCATGGTGTGGTAGTCCAGCCTAAAATATATTCATTATCTTTCCCTTTTAATTTAAATTTACATGTTACAGATAAATCAGTAACATCTTTATATCCTAATGTAACTTCAAAGTTAGATAATGTAGTCTCACATCTAGGACAAATGTGCATCGCCTTATATCCTTTATATACTAATTCTTTATCATATAATTCTTTAAATACCCACCAAATTGATTCCATAAAATCTGGCGTCATTGTTTTATAATCATCTTCCATATCAACCCACCTGCCAATTCTTGGTATAAATTTTTTCCATTCATCAGCATATCTTAAAACACTGCTTTTACAAGCATTATTAAAATTTTCAACACCATAATCCTCTATATCTTTCTTAGTTTTAAAACCAAGCTCTTGTTCTATCAAATTTTCAACTGGCAAACCATGGCAATCCCACCCCCACCTTCTTTCAACTCTATAACCTTGCATAGTCTTATATCTTGGGACTATATCTTTTAAAACAGATGCAACAATATGCCCATAATGAGGTAAACCTGTAGCAAATGGAGGCCCATCATAAAAAGAAAAATCTCCTAATTTAGGATCTCTCTTAACAGATTTTTCAAAAATTTTGTGATCATCCCAAAATTTTAATATACTTTCTTCGTTTTCTTTTATGTCAAACATATTTTAAAGAAATAAAAATAAATATCTCCTCTTCTGTTAATAATAACAAGAATAAAAGATATTTACAAGATTGTCTATTGACAAAAACCTCCTGGCCCAGGAGCCTTTTGCTTTTTACCATTAGCATCTACTGTCTCAACTACTTTAACCATATTACCACTCTTATCTAATTTACATTTATTACTTTTACATTCTATGTTTTGATAGCAAACAGTCCCTGTATCCTTTTTAGGGAAACATTTAAAATTGCTAAATGTTACAATCTGATTTGAGGAAGTTTCAGAAAGAAAAGTCGCTATACATACCTCATTATTAGTACAGCGTGGGTCATTATTGCAAGATGGTATACTATCTGGATAACAACTACAGTTACTTGTAGCTCCTTTAGTATCTGCTATTACATGTGTAATATTTTCTGTCATAACATTATTAGTCTCAACCTGAGCAACATTTACAACAGCACTACACATATTATCCTTACATTCATATACACAATTGATATTAAATACCTTTCCATCTTCATTTGTATATGTTTTATCATTACCATCTTTATCACTAGTAGCCATCTTAGGATCTACACATTCAACATTTATCTTGGTTATATTCGGATTAAATATTCCTATCTGAACAAGATCAGGATTAATTATTGCAAGTATTGACCCAGAAAAAATAACAAGTATAAGACCAATAAAAGAATTTTTAATCATATCATTGGCTTTCTTAACAACATTACTATTACCGCCAGAAAAAGCTCTCATAAAACCAGCAACAATTAAAATAATAACAGCAATAGTACCTATTGAAGACAAAAGAAGTTGAATAAACGAAACCATTACAGCACCAACTCCTTGATTCAGCGGAACACAAGCGCATCTAGACATTTTTTGAAAAGGTAATCCAAATGTAAGTTGATAATATCCCTCACTACATTTATTTTTGCATGCCCCGCTAGCAGCCTCTTTTTCGCTTGATGTAATAATACCATTAATATAATCATTAAAACCAGCACTAAAAACATCTCTAAATGAAAATATTGAGATAATTAAAAATAATATTATACAAATATGCTTTACAAGATGCTTCATTATATTATATTTATTAATAATATAATTATATCATACTTTAATTATTTATTTTAATTCAACTTTTACTTCTATCTCTTTATTATCTCTTATAATATCAAAATCTAAGGTATCTCCAACTTTATAATTTTGCAATATATAATCCAAAGAATCTTTAACAACATATCCATCTATCTTCTTAATAATATCTCCTTCCATTAGATTATAACTATTTTGTAATGGAACTTTTGTAATATAAAAACCACTCAAGGTATTATCTTCGCTTATAATATTAGTATAATTACTATACTCGATATCAAGACCAGGCCTTAATATTTTATTTGTATTCTTATTTAATGTTAAAGAATAAAGAATATTCTTTAAATAATTTGAAGAATATAGATTGTTATCATTACCATAAAATCCAATAAGTTTGTTGCTTAAATCAAAAATACCATACTTATTACTCATCTGATTATTACTCAATTGTATAATCCCATCTTTTTTATTCTTTATAGTATCAACTTCTATACCAAATGGTCCATTATTAGAATAAACAGTAGCACCAATATTTATATCATCATAATATGTAAAAGAGGGAACATTCATTTTCTGGCCATCTATTTTGAATATAATAAAACCATATTTATCATAAATGATATTTTTTACATCAAAAACTTTAGAATCATTTAAAATAATAACATATTTTGTATCTTTTTTTATTTGTGGAATTGCGTTTTCATTAGTTAAAATATATCCATCACTAGTTATATTTACGCCAAAACCAATAATATCAGAATCAAGATATGGCCCTTTATCTTTTTTTAAAGCTATATATGATAAAAACTGCTGCGTATCTTTATATGAGCCTTGTAGTTGAATATCTTTATCAATATGCACCTCATCTCTTTTTTCTACAACAACACTTGTATTCTTAACTTTTTTAGAAACATCTATCTTATTTAGCAACGGAATTTTAGAATTATCATTATTAAAGACAATATATATACCTAAAATTGCTGACGCAAAACTTAAAACTAATATTGCAACAACAATCAATGCTACTTTTATAATTTTAATAAAAACTTTCATATAATAATAATTAAGACGTTTTAGCACTTATTAATACAATAATAACCAAGAAAACCATAGTAATAAATGCCCTGTTAAAATATTTTTTATTAACTTCATTATTTAATGCTTCTTTCCCAAAATTAGAAATAAAGAAAGAAAATATAAGTATCAGTATGGCTCTTACATAGTAACTATAAGGTAAGTATGTTAGTATAAATAAAAATTCAGATGAAGTAAGAGTTGATATAAAAATATATCTTGACAAATTCTTTTTATCATTAGGGCTACTGGAATAAAGAAGATAATATAATAAATAAAAATAAGCAAAAGATAGAAGTAAAATTATTAGCTTATTAAATCCGATAAAAACATAAAATGCAAATATTGATGAAAAAAACAAAAATACTGAAACTAAAAATGTAAAATAGCTAGCCTCTTGAGTAAAATAATTATCTTTTTCTACTAACTTTGATTTAAATGATAAAAAGTTAAGAAATGTCAATAATATATTTATAGTATAAAATACTATTTTTATATTATCATCTCTTATAAATATAAAAAATAAAATTGATGATATAACATAAATAAAATATATAGCAAAATTTTTTATAAATTCCTTTTTTTGATTTAAAACAAAAATACTAAATAAAAAAAATATTAAGTAAACAGCTAAATATATAGATGTATATATAATAAAAATATGTATTAAATTAGGATTTAAAATATTTTTATTTATTAAATAAAAATATAGAAAATTAAAACCAACAAAAAATAGATTTATTAAATAGAACATACTATTTATTAATGTTAAAAACAAATATAAAATACAACAACCAAAGCCCTAATATTACAAGACCAATAAGCACCCTATATATTTTACCATTATTCTTCTTTTTTCTCATTTTTCAAACTTAACTTCAAAAAAGCTTTTTAAGAATGCAAAGTTTTCTCTGAACTTAAATCTATTTATATCTATATATCTATTCAGATCAGAAGTAAATCCATAACTATCTATTCCTAATTCATTACATACATATAAAGCCCTATTTATGTGATATGCTTGAGTTACAAGTATTGCATTATTTATATTAAAAACCTTTTTAGCATGTAAACATGTAGAATAAGTATCATAACCCTCATTATCAACAATTATATCATTACTATTAACCCCTTTATTAAGTGCATACTTAAACATTACTTCTACTTCATTATGAGCATCACTACTACCATCACCTGACATTAAAATTTTTTTACTAACTCCTTGTTTATATAAATTGATAGCTACATTAAGCCTATCAGCTAATATATCAGAAGGCTGATCACCTGATTTTAAGCCAGCACCAAAAACAATAATATAATCTACGTTTTTATTAAAATTATCCAAGCTATTATAAATTCTATCATTAAATTTATATCTTTCATATACAAAAAACAAATAGAAAATGACAAGTATTATAAATATTGCTAATAATATATATTTTATACTCTTTTTCATTTTTAAATTAAGTTCTAGCTATTGTTAATACAAAAACTTTTTTAAATCTATTATTCTTAAGTATCATTGCACAGTTTGCCACCGTACTACCAGTTGTCACAACATCATCTACTAATATAACATTCTTATCATATAAATTGTATTTTATAATCTTATCATATTTTACAGAAAATGCACTCTTTAAATTTTTAGATCTTTCCTCTTGAGTAAGACCAACCTGATCAGCAGTATTCTTATCCTTTATAAGGACATCGGGGTATATATTTATATTAATTTTTTTAGACAATTCATTGGCAAATATATAGCTCTGATTAAAACCTCTCTCGTTTAACCTCTTTTTAGATATAGGAACTGGAATTAAAATATAGTTTTCATCTAGTTTGTATCTTTCATTAAAAATATTGCCTATTACTTCACCAAAATATTTACCAATATTATATGAATATCTAAATTTTAAAAATTTCATCATTTCTTTTATACAAGAATCTTTATAGTCAAAAAATGATATAATTCCATCTAACATAATATTATCTCTACAAGTATTGCAATTTTTTAATCTACTAGAATTATCCTTATCATTACACAAAAAACAATTATTCTGCAATATCAGTTTCTTGTTTAGACAATCAGAACAAAGATAGTCTTCTATTCTACCACATGAAAAACATCGTCTAGGAAATATAAAATCTAAAACTTCTTCAAACATATAATAAACAAAACAAGCAGCAACAAGCTGCTTATTTAATTACAAGGTTAAAATTTTTATTTTTATAATCAATATAAATTGTTTTATTATTTTCTTCTCCCCTTTCAACAAGTAAATCTATTAACTTATTTTCTATTTTTTCAGTAATAACTTCATCTATGCCTTTTGCATTGCTATTTTTTTCTTGTTTAACAATATCTATAATTTTTTGTATAATTTCATTATTATAATTTAAAGTATAACCAACTGGCAGAAATTTCTTTAAACTCTCAAGCTTCAACTTGCAAACATCTACCAAATTTTCATCTTTTAAATTAGAAAATACTACAACTTTATCAACTTTATTTACCAGCTCTGCTCCAAGATATTCTCTTAATAAATCACTAATATATCCATTCTCTTCATTCTTATTTTCATTAATATCAAACCCTAAATTATCTTTTTCAATATTATCATTATCTATTGTCACAGATATAATTATGATATTATTTTTAAAACTTATAGCTCTACCAGTTGCATCAGTAAGACTCCCATTTTCTACAATTTCTGTAATCAAGCTCAATACTTTAGGATGAGCCTTATCAGCATTATCAAATAATATAACAGAATATGGTTTCTTGCTAACAGTATCAGTTAATGCCCCTCCCTCTCTATAACCTACATATCCAGCAGGTGCACCTATTAAAGATGTAATAGATATAGTTTCGGAAAATTCACTCATATCAAATCTTAACATATTTTCTTCTCCTCCAAAAAAACTTTTAGCAATAACACCTGCAACCTCTGTTTTGCCAACACCTTCCGGCCCAACAAATATAAAAGAAGTAAGAGGTTTATTTTTAAAATTAGATTCAAATACTCCTTTTTTTATAAAATGTATAATATCTTCTTTAGCATTTCTCTGATCAACAATACTTGTATCTAAATCTTTCCTCAACTTTTCTATCTGGTCTCCTATATTGTTAGATAAAATAGTCTCAACAGGAACAGATACTCTATCAGATACAATTCTAGCAATATCTTCCTTCCTAACAACACCATACTTTTTCTTAGATGATTCACTATCCATAAATCTTAAATTATCTAATTTCTCCAACAAAGCTTCCTCTTTATCTTTTACAATTAAAGCATCTCTAAAATCTTCTTTCTCAACTAATGAATTTCTCTCAGTTTCATAAAGATCAATTTTGTTTTCTATTTTATTTATCTCTCTAATATATTTATTATTATAATTTAAAACCTTAACTCTTGCTGAAGCCTCATCTATTAAATCTATTGCCTTATCTGGAAAATATTTATCAACTATATATCTCTTAGCTAGGTTGACAGCATAAGCTAAGGCCTCATCTTCTATTTTAACATTATGAAATTTTTCATAATTTTTTCTAATACCTCTTAATAACTCTAATGTTTCTTCCTCACTGGGTTCATTAATTAATATTGGTTCAAACCTTCTCTCAAGTGCAGGATCTTTTTCTATATATTGTTTATATTCTTCAAATGTTGTTGCCCCAATAACCCTTATCTTACCTTTCGCAAGGGCTGGCTTTAAAATATTTCCAGCATCTTGATTGCCTGTATTTGATCCAGCACCAACGATAGAATGAACCTCATCAATAAATAATATTATATTAGGGTTAGAACTAGCCTCATCAATAATATCCTTCATTCTCACTTCAAATTCTCCTCTATAAGAAGCACCAGCAATAATAGCATTAAGATCTAATTTTAATATCCTTTTACCAATTAAAAAATCTGGAACATCATTACTTGCTATTTTTTTAGCAAGTCCTTCAACTATCGCAGTCTTCCCAACACCTGCATTACCAAGTAGTATTGGATTATTTTTGTATCTTCTAGATAATATATATATCAATCTTTCTATTTCTTTATCTCGCATTATAACAGGATCAAGATCCTGCTCTACTTCTTTACTAGTTAAATCAATAGAAAAAAAATCAAGAGCTGGCGTTTTTTGAACACCAACATTATTTTGATAGCCATTTGCAAAACTTGCGAAATTTGAAATACTCTTTAATATTTCTAGAACATCTTTGGACATTGTATCACTATCTATTCCGCTTGTATTCAACACATTTTTTAATTCTTGGTCATTACTTTTTAAAATAGCATACAATAAATGTTCTGTCCCAACATAATAATGATCATAACCAGCTGCAACCATCAAAGCATTATCAACAACATCTCTAGCTGTAATATCAAACTTATCCTTAATTAAAGTAAAATCGTATTTAAATAATTCTAAATCATTATTGATCTTATTATTTAGATTAATATCAAAAACCTTATTTATCTTTTTGTATTTAGATAAAATACTAAATGCTAAACTTTCTGGGAATATTGATATAGCAAAAAATAGATGTTTTGCAGACACCACAACTTCATTTAATTCATTTTGGTCAATTACTTCATTTTTTGCATTTTTATTTTCAATATACTCATTTTTTGCTATCTCCCACGCCAATACACATACTTTTAAGAAGTTTAGACTGAATTTATTGTTAAATAACTTTACCATAAGATATAAATATTATATATAATTTATAAATATATTACATTATTAGCACTCAAAAATCAAGAGTGCTAAAATTTAATAGCCTGCTTCATTTAATGCAGCATTTACAAGCAAATCTGCTTCTTTATTTAATTCTCTTTTTATATGGGAAAATTTACAAGAATGAAAATTCTGCCTTAGATTATAGATCTTAATAAAAATTTTACCTAATTCCTGATCTTTTATTTTATATTCTCCATTTAATTGTTTTACAACAAGTTCTGAATCAAGATAACATTCTAAATTATCTAACTTATTCTCTTTACAATAAGCTAAAGCCCATAATATAGCAGTATATTCTGCAATATTATTTGTAGTTATGCCAATATATTTTTTATAAACTATTTTTTTTATTATTTTATTATTTTCATCTTTTATTTCTATTACAATACCTATACCAGCATGACCTGGATTCCCACGGCTACCACCATCAGTATGTATTATGACTCTATTCATATTTGTGATCTTTATACATTAGTCTAATTTCTTGTTTACCTCCCCAATTATCAACTTCAATACTATATGCTAAATCTAATCTATCTCCTACCTTAATTTTATCGAATAAATCTCTATTATAAAATGCTACAACACTAAACAAGGTATCACCTTGTTTTACATTCATTTTAAAATGATCTGCATTTTTACCGAAAATACTACAACCTACAACTTCAACATTTTTACTACAAAATACTAAATCTTCATTATTTTTACCAAATGGTTCAAATTTCTTTATCTCATTACAAAAATCTATATTTATATCTTTAAACTCTATTTCTAAATCAATATCTAAATAATGTTCTATTTCCCCAATATCCAAATTTTGATTAGCATACTCTGACATAACTCTCTTAAATTCATTATATTTATCATATGCAATAGTACAGCCACAAGCCATTTTATGGCCACCAAATTTTAAAAATAAATTAGAATTGTTTTGCATAGCCTTTGTTATATCAAATCCCTCTATACTCCTTCCAGAACCAACAATATTATTATTCTCAGTAGTTAATGCAAAAACTGGAAGGTTATAGTAATCTTTAAGCTTTGCTGCAATTAGACCAACAATTCCAACTGGCCAACTATCATTATGAACTACTATAATCTTTCTATCATCAATTTTATCTCCACTCTCTTTTATAAACCATCTAACAGCATTAGTTACAATATTTTGTCTTTCACTATTTTTTTCATTTAAATCTTCAGCTATCTTTCTTACTTCTTCTTTATTAGAAGACATAAGCAGCTCATAAGCAGCATTTGCATGATCCATTCTGCCAGCAGCATTTAGCCTAGGACCAATTCTAAAACCAACATCATAAGAAGAAATCTCCTTTTTCTCTACACCTTGTAAATCAGTTAAATTGCTAACTTTTATAATCTCCTTTAGTCCAAGATTTCTTGTTTTATTTAAAACAGTAAGTCCATATTTAGCAATAACCCTATTTTCATCTACAAGTGGAACAAGATCAGAGATGGTAGCAACAGCAACAATATCTAAATTCCATTTTATATATTTTAATAATTCATCCCTATCCTTATGTTCCAATGCAAGTGCTGATATTATTTTGAATACGACACCAGCACCACACAATTCTCTAAATGGATATTTTTCCCCCTCAACTTTTGGATTTATAATAGCATACGCATTAGGCAGTCTATGAGGCATTTGCTCATGATGGTCAGAAATTATAATTTCCATATCTAGAGAATGAATATAATTTGTCTCATCAAAAGCAACAATACCATTATCAACAGTAATAATTAAATTAGTTCCTTTATCTTTAATATAATCTATTGCTTTTTTATTTAATCCGTTACCTTCATTTTTTCTATCAGGTATATAACAAAATACATCACCACCAATCTTTTTTAAAAAACTAACCAGCAAAAAACAAGATCCTACCCCATCTGCATCATAATCTCCATAAACACAAATCTTCCCTCTATTTTTTATAGTATCAAAAATTTTATCAGCAACCTTTTGCATATCATTAAATAAAAATGGATCATAAATATCTTTATCATAATCAGGATTTAAAAAACTATATATCTTATCTTCTAAAATACCTCTATTATATAAAATATTTAATACTATTTTATTTACATCAGGAAATTTATTATAAAGCTCAAAATCTTTTATGGTGTTTTTTACTCTCCAAATGTTTTCCATTGCATTAAAAAAATTATTTATCAATTTATTATAACACCAAAAAAAATATAAAAAAACTAGGTATCAACCTAGCTTTTGTTTGACTAAATTGTAAAAAGTTTGCTTTTCAAAAAATAAATAGTCCACATCATCTCCGAACTTATTATCTATTACAAACCTACACGTTCTATTGCCGACAACAACACCAAAAGCCTTACCTCTAGATTTATTACAGAATATCTCAGCCATCATTAAGCTAGAATTTGAAAATTTCTTATCTTCGACCATGCCTAAAAGCCCACTCCAAATTAATATGTTACTTCTATTAATATATTCTAGATATTTTTTTATAGTATCTGGCCCTATATCAAATATATAATCAGATAGACTAAGATCTTTTATACTTTTCCTTCTAACTTCTAAATATTTATGCTTATTTCTACTTACTATAAAATCTATTGGCAACACTATATTTTTTTTATACTTCTTTAATAGGCTATATAATTTATTATTAGCTCTAGAAGTAGATCTTTTTTTATTTAGCACTCTATTTATATATACATATGAAAACATAGCAGATACTTCTCCGCCTAATAAAATAGTTGACTTTGCTTTTAATAAATTTTCTATAAATTCTATTTTTTCTTTATTATATTCCCCGCCCACAATTGCAACATTTTTGTTCTTCCCTATTTTTAATTTTAAAAAGTTATCATACTTTTCACAAAAAGAAAAACCATAATATGTTTTAATTTTTGATAAATCAGATAAATAGCTGTTATTATATAAATTTTCAAAATTCTCAAATATAAAATAATCTATATCCTTATTAAAATATTTTTTATAATTATCATAATATCTTAAAGACCTTATACAAACTATATCTCCAAAATCAGCAATCTTAATAACATTATCTAAATTATCTAGATCAGCCTTTTTATATAAAATTATTTCTTTATTAAATTGTTTATTTAGCTTTAATAAATTCTTTAATTTTTCTAATACTATTTCTATTTCTCTAATATTACTATTATCAGAAAATAATATTATCTTAGAATTTTTGAATGATAAATATTCTATAGTATCAATAATTTCCCTTACTTTTCTGTCATCTTCAATAGCTCCATTTTGTATCTTTATATCAAAATTAACATATACAAGACATGTTTTATTACTAATCTTTTTTATATTTTTAATACTAGATATCCTTTTCATCAGCCTTTTATTATATATTTAAATTATATCATCTAAAACAAAAAATCCCAAGCAGAGCTTGGGAGGTTCTATCAATGACTTTCATTATGCAGCTAATTCATAAAGCACAAATGACTCTATTCTAGCATTCTTACCTAGCGCTTCCACAACCTGTTTAACAGTTTTACTATCATCTTTTACAAATAATTGCTCAATTAAACAATTTTCAGAATAAAATTTATTTATTCTACCTTGAACAATCTTTTCAGCTATTTCTGCTGGCTTATTTCTTAAATCTGGTTGATTAAGCAATATTTCTTTCTCTTTTTTAATTATATCATCTGGCACATCATCTTTTGACAAATATTGTGGCTTTAGAGCTACAATATGCATACCTAAATCTTTAATAATAGACATGGTTTTACTATTATCCTCAACATTTGAAATAACTAATAAACACCCACTCCTTTTATCAAAATGTATATAACTTCCAATAACACCATTATCTACTGTTCTTCTAGCAAATCTTTTCACTTCTATTTTCTCTTTTATCTTTGCAATTATTTCATTTTGGTATTCTATAAGTTTCTTACCATCTATCAATGAATCCATTAGTTCTTCAATAGTATTAACATTATTTTCACAAGTTGCTTTAGCTACTATATTAGCATACTTTAAAAAATCTTCATTCCTTGCAACAAAATCAGTCTCACACCCAACTTCAACAATCGCACCAGCTCTATTATTTTCTGTTGAATAAAAAACAATTACACCTTCTTTTGCGATTCTATCAGCGGTTTTATTAACTATTTGCTGTCCATTTTTTCTTAATATTTCAATAGCTTTATCAAAATCATCTCCAGCTTCTTTTAAAGCTCTCTGGCAGTCTACTATACCAGCACCTGAAACTTCTCTTAACTTTTTTACAAGTTCTAATGACATATTATTTTTATTAATTATCTTATTGTTTAATTTGTTTCTTTCCATTATTAACAGCATCAGCGATCACATTAACTATCATATCTATTGATTTAATAGCATCGTCATTACCTGGAATTGGATAATCTACTAAATTAGGGTCAACATTTGTATCGCATATAGCAATTATTGGAATCTTCTTACTTCTAGCTTCTTTTACAGCTATGTCTTCACTCTTTAGATCAACCACAAAAACTAATGCTGGTAATTTTTTTATATTTTTTATACCGCCCAAATTTTTATTTAATTTATCTATTAACCTAGTTAATATAAGAGCTTCCTTCTTAGTATATTTAGAAAAATCACCATTTTCTTTTTCTAATTCCAATTTATTTAACTTTTTAATTGACCTCAATACTGTCCCAAAATTTGTAAATGTTCCCCCAAGCCATCTTTCATTAACATAAGGCATCTCACATTTTATAGCAGCTTTTTTTATCAAATCCTTGGCTTGCTTTTTCGTCCCAACAAAAAGTATATCTTCTCCTTTGGACACAGTATTTATAACAATATCAGCAACTTGTTTTAAGGACTCCTCTGTCTTTAATAAATTAATTATATGCACACCATTTTTAACTCCATATATATATGGAGCAGCTTTAGGGTGCCACTTAGAAACAGGGTGACCGAAATGAACACCAGCTTCTAACATTTCCTCTATCGAAGGTATTTTTATAGACATATTATTTTTTTATTTATTAGATATTTTATACTTATTCCTATTAAGGAACTTTTTAGTATAAATATTCTTTTATTGTTATTTTAAACAAATAACACATAAATATAAGTAATATAATAACAAATTATTTTTAAAAAAGCAAATCATCTCTTATTTAAATTATCCCTGCAGTTCTTATAAACAGTCAATGCTTCTCTCCCATACTTTTCAGCAGCTGGACCTGCACCATTATATTTTGTAAACATCTCTTGAAGTTTAGCATCTGTCATCCCATTTACATCACTACCGATTAACCCTTGAAAACCCTTACTTAATAATAAATCAATAGCAGCATTTAGTGAAGTTTCTGGGTCAAAAAGATCTTTCACATGATATTTCTTTCCGTTTATAGCTATATAGTAAGCTGGGGAAGGATGCCTTTCTCCAACTTGTGTAAAGCTTGATGAATTACCTGGGAAAATAGTAATTTGCATCATACCTATACCATGAGAATACCTCCAATCCAGTCCTAAGTTCTCAGTATCATTAAAATTTACTACATCATCATTGCTAACTTTCTTATTAGAATCACAGTTGCTAGAATCAGCAGAACTAAAACTGCCTCCATTATAATATTGTCTACTTTTGCAATAAGCATTATATGATTTAGTATCTGGGACCATTTCATCATGACCAATGGCATAAACCTGACCACTTGATTCTTTGAATGCTAAAGTATATAAAACACAATAATCTATATGGTTAGCAACAGCAACTTTGTTTATTATTGCTGATAACTTAGGATCACCAAAACCTTCAGGCATATTTGTTTTATGTAACATTTTCTCAACATCTTCTCTTAATACAACTTCTATGTTATCTGGCAATTTTACTGTGTATGTACTTACATTTACTAAATCTGGATTTATAAGAGCAAGAATTGAACCAGAAAAAATAGCGGTAATTAACCCAATAGCAGTATCTTTTATCATTGTTTTAGCTTTCTTAATTGTGCCTTGGTTACCAGCAGCGAAAGCAATCATAAATCCAGCTACAATAAATATAATTACAGAAATAGTTCCTATTGAAGCAAAAATAAATCTAATCACTGTCTGGATAAGGTTACTAGCACCTGTATCAAAAGAAACACAATCACCTTTTTGCATTCCAGCAATAGGCAAACCAAAATACATTGG
>JAGPKW010000004.1:0-1567 GCA_018053685.1 Patescibacteria group bacterium | reverse complement strand
CTTAGCATAAATATTATTTGCACAACAAAAAAATAATAAGACTAAAAAAAATAAAATGATCTTTATATTTTTTTTCATAAAATAACTTTATATATAAATTATATCATATTTTTTATCTTTTAGATTTTAGATCTATTTTTACTATTCTATCTTCATAAAATGATTCTATGTTAAAACTATTGCTACAATACTGTTTTATTTTAGGTAACTGCCCATTACCAATTTCAAGATATATAAAACCATCCTTATCAACATGATTCTTTACTTTATTTAAAAACTTTCTAATTATATAAATCCCATTACCTCTAGTAAATAAAGCATTTTTTGGCTCATACAATAAATCTTTTGATTCATCTTTATTAAAATCTATTTCTTTTTTATCTAAGTAAGGAAGATTTGCTATGATATAATTAAATTTTATTCCTTTCGGGAACCTTAAATTGCCTTGTAAAAACTTAATATAATCTATAGCTCCATATTGTTTGGCATTAATTTTGGCAACATCTAATGCCTTATTAGATACATCACTAGCATAAAAATTATATTTTTTTATATCTATATTTTCTGATCTTTTTAATTTATTAAATATTGAGATAATAATTGCGCCACTACCAGTTCCTACATCAATAATATTAATTTTATTATTATTATTTTTTATAATATCATTAAATACTAAATCAACTAATTCTTCTGTTAATGGCCTTGGAATTAAAACATTTTTATTAATAAAAAAATCATATGAACAAAATTCCTTTTTGTTTATAATATACGCAATAGGCTCATGAGCTTGCCTTCTTAAGAATAATTCTAAAAATTTATTATGTTGATCCAGTGTTAGTTCATAATCACTATTATTTATAAGATCAACCCTATCACAATTCAGTACATGACATAATAAAACTTCAATATCTAAACTAGGATTTGTAAATCCTTGACTTTCTAATATATTTGAAAATTTTATTATAGCTTCTTTTATTGTCATTTTTAATTTTCATAATCTATTATTAGTTTCCCATCTAAATGATCAACTTCATGCTGTATTATTCTTGCAAGTAGATTTTTTGCTTCCATATTGTAACATTCTCCATCGATATCTGTAAATTCAACTATAATATTTTTAGACCTTCTAACCTTTACATCTTTTTCTGGCACGCTTAAACATCCTTCATAATCTATTGCTGTCTCTTTGCTTTTAAATTTTATATCAGGATTTATCAATATATATGTTTTATTGTTTGGTCTTACTAATATAATTCTTTTAAGAACATTAACTTGAGGAGCTGCAATTCCAATGCCATCATTAGCAATCATTGTTTGATTCATGTTTTTTATAAGCTCCTTAATATTCCTATCTATTTTATCAACAGGGCTAGATATTTGTCTTAAAACATCATCACCAACTTTTTTAATTTCTAACAGCATATATTTACTTTATAAATTGACTGGCTTCCATTGCTATCATTTTTTCTTCATTTGTAGCAATTACTTCAACTTTAGTATCTCCTATAGGTAAATCCTTAATTATTAAATCTCTGATAACTTCACTTCTCTCTCCAATACCAGCAGT
>JAGPKW010000078.1:2106-4593 GCA_018053685.1 Patescibacteria group bacterium | reverse complement strand
GTTTTTTTCATTTTCTTTTTTTCTATACTCATCTAAAACTATTTTATCTATTAATTTATCTTTTTCAAATTCCTTTTGTATAGCATCATCTTTTAAATATTTGTTAACAAATTTTTTATCCTTTATGTTTTTCAATGATCCTAATATATTCTCTAATTTAGATATAAATTTATCTTCCCCTCCATTTTTCTTTATCTGCTCCTCTAAAAAATCTTCATCATTCAGTAATTTTTTTAAAAATATTCTGTTTTCTTTATTAATCCAAATTTTTCTGGTATAAAAGAATCAATTTGTTTTAGTAAATTATATATTTTCCCATGCATATAATTTTAAATTAATGATATATTATATATATTATATCATAGAATATTGACCTTTACATAATAATAGTGTATACTACATTTGTATTATTTCTCTAGGTCCTTAGCTCAGTCGGTAGAGCAACAGCCTTTTAAGCTGATGGTCAGGGGTTCGATTCCCCTAGGGCCTACCAATTTTAATTTAATAAAATATATAAATAAATGGCTCAAATATTAAAAATAGTTCAAATAATAACAGCTCTAATTATTATTGTCCTTGTTTTATTACAAGGTAAAAATGCTGGTTTTGCTAATTTATTTGGTGCAGGATCAACAAATATATATTCAACAAAGAGAGGTGCAGAAAAATTTCTATTCTATGCTACAATAGTTATATCTATTATATTTGTCGCATCAATTACAGCCAATTTATTTATATAAAACCTATACCTATTTAAATCTCATGGATAAATTCTATAAAGCGAATCTCAAAATAGTTTCAGAGCAGAATAAAGAAGTATTGCCAAAGCCAAAACAATTCAAATATCTATCTTTTCTTTTAGATCTCAGAGAAAAAACTATACTAAAAATATTAATTATTTTATTAATAATTTCATCAATTTTTTTTATATATAAAGGATTTACATTATTAAATGAAATTCCAGTAAATGGAGGAATATATACAGAGGGTGTTATTGGAAGAATACAATATTTAAATCCAGTATTAGAGTCTTCCAATAATATTGATATAGATATAGATAGCCTTATATATCCAAAACTTTTTAGATTTAATAATAGAACCTTGCAAAATGAACTTGTTGATTCTTACACAATATCTGATGATAAAAAAACATATGATATTAAAATAAAAAATAATATTTATTGGGATGATGGAGAAAATTTAACAGCAGATGATATTATTTTTACTCTTAACCTAATAGAAAATCCAAGTTTTAGAAGCCCTTTATACCCAGACTTTAAAAATGTAAAAATAGAAAAAATAAGTGATTATGAGTTTAAATTAGAAATAGAAAAACCTTATAGTTCACTAATATCAAACTTAACTTTTGGAATATTGCCAAAACATATTTGGGAAGATATTAATTATATAGAATTTCCACTTTCAGAATTTAATTTAAAGCCAATAGGTGCAGGGCCATATAAGTTTAAATCAATTTCTAAAAGCAAAGAGGGGCTAATAAGATCATATACATTACAAAGAAATGATAATTATTTTGGTAAAAAACCATATATAGATGAAATAACTTTTAAATTTGTAAATGATGAAGATGAACTAATGGCTAATCTACAAGAAAAGAAAATAGATGGTGCTAATTACATTTCATACAACAACACATTATCATTAAAGAATAAACCATATAATTTTTATCATTTGTATTTGCCACAATACCAAGCCTTATTCATAAATCAAAATTTAAACCCTCTATTAAAAGAAAAATATATAAGAGAAGCAATATATTATGGAATAAATAAAGATGAAATTATAGAAAAAGTATATAATGGAAATGCACAAAAAGTAGAAAGCCCATTTTTAGAAGGCATGCCAGGGTTTGATCCAAACTTTAAAAACTACCAATTTAATCCACAAAAAGCAGTAGAATTATTAGAAACAAATGGGTGGAAAAGAAATCCAGAAACACAAATGATGGAAAAAGATGGAAAGCAACTTTCTATTTCAATAACAGCAGTAGCTAATCCAGATAATGAAAAATATCTATCAATACTCCAAAAACAGCTTAACGATTTAGGAATTAATGTTGATACAGAGTTGATAGATGGAAAATTAATCAAAGATGATATTATAAAACCAAGAAATTATGATTTATTGCTTTATGGAGAGTTATTAGGGAATGACTCAGATATATATGCATTTTGGCATTCATCACAAGCTGATAATCCAGGATTAAATCTAGCACAATATAAAAATAGTGATGTAGATAAAACTATAGAGCAAGCAAGGGAAACACTTGATCCAGAAGAAAAACAAAAACTTTATTCTACTATTGCACAAAAAATTAAAGATGATGTACCAGCAATATTTTTAATAAATCCATCATATACTTATACCCTATCAGATAAAATAAAGGGATTTAAAAGTCAAAATCTAATATCACCTTCTGATAGATTTGAAAATATATCAGATTGGTATATTAAAACAAGAAAAAAA
>JAGPKW010000078.1:0-2006 GCA_018053685.1 Patescibacteria group bacterium | reverse complement strand
CATTAGTTTTGGGTTGTTTTAAATTAAAATTTATAAGAGTATCACACTCCATTCCTGATAGTGTTATGGTTGTCATGGATACACCAGTTGGGAAAATAGTACATACAGGAGATTATAAATTTGATTTAACCCCAGTTGATTTTAATCCAACAGAATTACATAAGATTGCTGCTTTATATAGCGAAAATGTCCTAGCATTATTTGCAGATAGCACTAATGCTGACCAACCTGGGCATCAATTGTCTGAATTAGAAATTAAAAAGACTCTTGAAACAATTTTTAAACAAGCACCAGGAAGAATAATAATTGGAACATTCGCCTCACTTTTATCTCGTATCCAGCATATATTATCAATAGCAGAAGAACTTGATAAGAAAGTAATAATCGATGGTAGATCAATGAAGGCTAATGTTCAAATCGCACATGAATTAG
Organism: Patescibacteria group bacterium; assembly: GCA_018053685.1. Classification (GTDB taxonomy): domain Bacteria; phylum Patescibacteriota; class Patescibacteriia; order JAGPKW01; family JAGPKW01; genus JAGPKW01. Next base: position 1,574 of record JAGPKW010000078.1, on the reverse strand, counting down.
GATATTTAAAATATAAATCTTCAACATTAATTGAATATCCTCAAATGAAAGATTATCCTGATAATAGAATTATTGTAGCTTGTACTGGAGCGCAGGGAGAAGACAATGCTGTTTTAATGAGAATAGCAAATAACGAGCATAAGATGATAAAAATAATACCAGGAGATACTGTTATATTTTCTTCTTCTGTTATACCAGGGAATGAAAGGTCAGTTCAAAAACTAAGAGATAATTTATACCTACATCATGCAAATGTTATCAACTATCATATGATGGATGTACATGCTGGAGGACATGCAAAGCAAGAAGATATAAAGTTATTAATAAAATTAGTAAATCCAAAGTATTATATTCCAATATATGGAACAAGAACTCATATTTATATGAATGCAGAAGTTGCTAAAACTATAGGCATTCCAAAAGAAAACATTTTAATAACAAGCAATGGACAAATAATGGAGTTTGGCAAAGATAGAAATGGAATATTAACAAATAATAAATTACAAATGAATGACATTCTTGTAGATGGATTAGGGATAGGAGATGTTTCTGGTATAGTTATAAGAGATAGAAAGCAGATGAGTGAACATGGCATGGTTGTAGTAATAGCAACAGTCAACGGCAAGACTGGAGAATTAATATCTAGCCCAGATATAATATCAAGAGGATTTATATATATGAATGCAAATAAAGGTCTAGTTGAAGAAATCAGATCAAAAGTAAAAGAATGTTTAAAAGATACAGATCCACTATCACCAGCTAACCAAGTTTATTTAAAAGAAAAAATAAGAAATGATATTGGCAAATTCATTTATAGAAAAACACATAGAACGCCAATGATTTTGCCAGTTATATTAACCATGTAATCAAATTATATAAGGAGGATATTATGGATTTTACATTTAGCTTAAAAAGAGACAAAAATATATTGATAATTGAAAGTAGTGATGAGATATTTTATCAAAGAGCTATAAATATTGTAGATAATCTGTATAAAAAATATAAACACATTATATATCAAATAATATGTACAGGATACATTACAAAGATAGAATTATATATGCAATATTTTATTAGTGACAGAAAAGATGAAACATTACAAGATCTCTTAGATGAAATATTTAAAAGCAATGATGAAAAAGAAGTATTCTATAAACGACTGAAATGTTTATAAAAAATAATAGCAGACTAATTAAAGCCTGCTATATTTTATTGAACAATTATTTTATTCAACTTTAATATCAACTCATTATTTATTTCTTCTGGAGTTCTTCCATTTCTATTAACAACTATAACATTATTTTGGGTTTTAAAAAATTTATCATAATTAAATAATATTGACTCTATTTTTTCTTTATTATCATATATTTCTGGCTTACCTTTCCTCTCTCTAATAGATGCTATAGATTCATCAGCAGTGCATCTAATATATATCCATATATCAGGTCTTCTTTGAATAAAATTTAATCTAATAATTTCTTTAAGAAATTGTTTATCAATATCTATTGTTTGGATATATGCAATAGTAGAAGCATAATATCTATCAGTTATAACATAAGATTTTTTTAAATTTT
>JAGPKW010000003.1 GCA_018053685.1 Patescibacteria group bacterium | reverse complement strand
GGAATTTTGGCATGATTCTATTCTATTTTTTCTTGAAGGAGCAGAAAGTACATTCTCTGTAATATTGTGGCCACTTTTAATGTTTTTGATATTAAAAGGCAATTATCAAGAGCTTGGTATAATATCTTCATGTATAGTATTATTTACCATCATTCTGAATATTATACTTGGGAAGATGGCTGATAAACAAGACAAGAAGAAAATGGTAAAAACTGGTGCTTTATTATACTCTGCCGGATGGATAATGAAGATGTTCTCATATACTGGATTCCAAGTATTTTTATCATCTTTATATCATAATATGGCAGATTCTTTAATGAGGGTTCCTTATGATACTTATTGGTACGAGCAGGATTTTAAAAAAGGTAGATATATTGACGAATATGTGATATTAAGAGAAGCTACGATTCATGCTGGTAGATCTTTGACTATTGTTATGTCTATGTTATTAATAAATAATTTAGGATTTGATATGAGAGAAACATTTGTAATTGGTGCTCTAGCTTTTTTACTTTTGGGGTTTTTCATTGATAAAAAATCAATACTGGTTAAAAATGATGGATAAAAAAGCTCATCGTAATAGATGAGTTTTTTTATTATGAAAAAAATTGATTATATCCTAAATTTTTATATATTCTCTTTCTATAATAAATACGTTTAAATTGATAAAATCTTTCATTATTCCATTATTTGGATTTCTTTTATATATTTTGCGGTAAATATATTATTCCCTTTATTTTCTCCGAATACATTTATATACATACCATTTTTTATATCTATTCGTGACTTAAAGATGGTGTCATCTGTTATTAAAACTTTCCATAATTGATTCTCTACATCTTGTATATTTAATTCCCTTTTCTCCATTGTAATTGTAAAATCAGTTATTTTGCCTACTAATGTTCCATTCTCTGGATGATTGAATATTTTTTTTCTATTATATATAACTTCATTATATATTTTAGAATGAGCGGCTATTTCATGTTCTATAATAGATGATATTCCAATTACATGCAGAAAGGTTCCGCATAATAAGCATAATAATAAAGTTATTACTATATTTTTTAATGTAAAATATTTATAGCTATTATTTATATTTTTTGAATTAAAATAAGCAATAGCTAAAAATACTAAAGACAAAGCTATCCAGAAATATGGCAGGATATTTAAGAATAGGATGAAAGAATTATTTGTTAATCTATAGAACTCAACATTATCAGTCAAAACAGAAATTATAACAGATATAGAAATCGCACCTATACAAAAGAAAATTGAAAATCCTATAATAAATAATATATTTTTTATTATAAACCAACTTTTTGGTATTGGTTTTATTTTTGAGTCTTCAATTTTTTTAATTACTTCATTTTCTATATTATTCATATATTTAAATTTTTATTTTTTGCAATCTGTCTAAATTGTTTTTTTGCTCTGTTTATTAACGTTCCGACCGTGCCTATTGGCTTGCTTAATATATCTGAAATCTCATTATAATCTTTATCTTCTAAATATTTTAATTCTAATATATCTTTATATTTTTTATCCATTTCAGAAAATATCTTATCTATATTTTGTTTCAGTAGAGTATTATCTATTTCTTTTTCTATATTAAAATCATCTTTTATTTTTTCTATTATTTTATTTTTATCTTCGCTGTTAATCTTTACAATAAATTTTTCTTTTCTTACTTTATCTATTACTAGATTATGTGTTATTCTATAAATCCATGAAGAAAATTTTAAATTTTTATCAAAATCATTTATATATAAATATACTTTTATAAACACTTCTTGTAATATATCTTCTGCCTCTTCTTGTGTCATATCAGATATTCTAAATATATAATTTAATAATTTTTTTTCATATCTTTCTATAATAACATAAAAATAGCTCTGATTATGTATTATCAATTCTATAATTTCCTCATCTGTTTTATTTTCTAGTTCTTTTTTATCTATATTCATAAAGTTATACTATATTATACCTATTTTTCTTTCAATAAGGCAATAATATATTAAAAAATGAAATTTGACTATAATATATTTTTTTGCTATTATAAGTCAATAATTTAAATGAAAAAGTTGATTTTATAAACCCAGCTTTTTCATTTTTAGTTTAATAAAATAATAAAAGATAATGGATATAAGAAATGTTGCTATTATTGCACATGTTGACCATGGTAAGACTACATTAGTTGATGCTCTTTTAAGACAATCAAAGGTTCATTTAGATAAAGAAGAAGAAGGTATGACATGCATAATGGACAATAATGATATAGAAAGAGAAAGAGGCATCACTATTTTTTCTAAAAATGCTTCTGTTATATGGCATGTTGTTAAGTTCAATATTATAGATACGCCAGGTCATGCTGATTTTGGTGGTGAAGTAGAGAGGGTATTAAAAATGGCAGATGGTTGTTTATTATTAGTAGATGCTAAAGAAGGCCCTATGCCACAAACAAGATTTGTGTTAAAAAAAGCATTAGAACTGGGCTTAACAATAATAGTTGTAATAAACAAAATAGATAAAGATGGAGCCAGAATCCAATATGTTTTGGATAAAATTTTAGAATTATTTATGGAGCTTGGGGCAGATGATAAAGCACTAGATTTTCCAGTTATATATGCATCTGCCAAATTAGGTAAAGCAGGTTTAGAGTCAGATTTAAATAAAATGAAAGATATATCTCCAATATTTGAAGCAGTAATTAGATATATTGGTAAGCCTAGCGGAGATCCAAATAAGCCATTGCAATTATTAGTTAGTTCTATAACTGGAGATAATTTTTTAGGTAGAATTGCAACAGGTAGAATATATAATGGAACAATAAAAAATGGGCAAGATGTAATGCATATAAATAGAAATGGACAGATGAAAAAATATAGAATTACATCATTGATGGGATATAATGGTTTAGATAGGGTTGAAATACAGGAAGCTAAAGCTGGCGAAATAGTTGCCGTATCTGGCATTCCAGATATTGTGATTGGTGAGACAATAGCTGACATAAACAATCCGGTAGCTTTACCATTATTACAGGTAGATGAGCCTTCTGTAAAAGTTACATTTTTACCTAATAATTCACCATTTATGGGTCAAGAGGGCAGATATGTCACAAGTAGACAGTTAAGAGAAAGATTATATAAAGAGCTTGAAACAGATATGGCGTTAAAAGTAGAAGATACAGAGGATGGAAGGTGGATAGTTTCTGGGAGAGGAGAACTACATTTAACAATATTAATGGAAAGATTGAGACGTGAAGGTTATGAATTTCAAGTATCAAGACCACAAGTGATAACAAAAGAAATTAATGGCAAAAAGATGGTGCCATTTGATGAATTATTTATAGAAGTACCAGAAATATATCAAGGTATTGTTATGCAAAAAATAGGTAATAGAAATGGTATATTACAAAATGTAGCAACTAATAATGGTATTGTATATTTAGATTTTTTAATTCCAACTAGAGGTTTATTTGGATATAAAAATGAGCTTATGACAGACACAAAAGGCCTAGGAATAATGAGTAGTGTCTTTTATAAATATGATGAAGATAAATATAATTGGAAAGATAAAGAAAAAGGATCTCTAGTAGCTTCTGAAACTGGAGAAACTAATTATTATGGTTTACAGAATGTCCAGGATAGAGGTACTATGTTTTATGGCCCACAAGTGAAAGTCTATAAAGGCCAAGTTGTTGGAGAGAATTCAAGAGCAGGTGATATAAGAGTTAATGTTTGTAAAACAAAGCAGCTATCAAATATGAGATCAAAAGGTGATGGTGGACAGATACCATTAAAAACGCCAAGAGAAATAGATCTAGAGTTTGCATTAGAATATATAGGTGATGATGAGTTAGTTGAAGTGACGCCTAAAAGTATAAGAATAAGGAAGGTCTGGCTAGATGAAAATGATGAAGCAAGATTTAAAAAAGGGTTATTAAAATAAAAAAGCTCGCCTGATTATAAGCGAGCTATATGGAGATTAATAAGATGTTTTATTAAACAACCTTACGTCTCCATTAAAGATGTCCCTTCCACAGAAGGGGCATCTTTTGATTCTTAATTCTTGATTAGTTTCATATACTTCATCATATACATGGCTCCCCAATCCACATTTACATACTTCGAATATGTCATCAACATCTACCATCAAATCTGGGCGTCGATATCCAGGAATCGAAGAGTGGAAGTGTACACAATAAGCATCCCCTCCGCATTTACTGCATGTAATTTTTTTTATGCTAATATCATTTGCGGTCAATCTCAAATGAAAATTTTTTTCAATAAACATCACTACATCAGACAAAACAGCTTTATCATCATCTGTCATGTCATCCATGCTTTTATACCAATAACCCTTAATATTCTTAGTCATATTATAACCTCCTGTTTAAAGTTTCTGAAATAATAACACATTTTAGAAAAAAAATCAACTTTCTTTTTAAAATAAGATATAATATAATAACAATATAAACATTTATATAAAAAAATGAAACAAGTTGTTTTAGTTATATGTGATGGGATGGGATATAGAGAAGAAAAGAAATATAATGCAGTTAAAAGTGCTAATACACCAAATTTAGATTTTTTATGGGAAAATTATCCCCATATTTTATTAAAGGCATCAGGAGAAGATATAGGTCTTCCAGATGGACAAATAGGAACAAGCGAAGCAAATCATTTAATAATAGGTTCAGGAAGAATTATTTATCAGAATTTATTAAAAATAAATAATGCTATTAAAAATAATACTTTAAAAGATAATCAAGTATTATTAGAAAGCATAAATCATGCTAAGGAGAATAAGAGTATGTTCCACATAATGGGAATTTTAGGGCCAGGTGGAGTTCATGGCCACTCAGATCATATTAAAGCAATTATAAAAATAGCAATTGATAATGGATTAAATGATATATCATTACATTTAATAACGGATGGGAGAGATGTTCTACCACAATCAGCCTTGGGGTATTTAAGAGATATGCAGGAATATATTAAACAGTTTAATAGAAATATTATAATATCATCAATATCTGGTAGATATTATGCAATGGATAGGGATAATAATTTAGATAGAACTAAAAGATTTTTTGATTGTATAACAAAAGGTAGTGGCATCTATGGAAAAACAGCTGAAAAAATTATTGATGATTCATATGCTAAAGGTGTTTTTGATGAATTTATAGAACCAACAATAGTAGAAGGTGGATATTTAATTAAAGAAGATGATTCAGTTGTATTTACTAACTTTAGGAGTGATAGGGCAAAACAAATTACGAGAATGTTTTATAATGCTAATATAGAAAATTTAGATTTTATAACAATGACAAATTATTTTGATGATAATGATGACACAATTAATATTAAAGCGATATTTGATAAAGAAGTAATTAATAATACATTATCAGAGGTTATAAGTAGAAATAATTTGAAGCAATTAAAAGTTACAGAGACCGAAAAATATGTGCATTTAACTTTTTTCTTTAATGCACAAAAATATGAAGAGGAACCAGGAGAAGATAGGATTATGATAGAAAGCAATAAAGATGTGAGAACACATGACAAAAAGCCAGAAATGAAGGCCAAAGAAATAGCGATCAAAGTTGTTGAAGGTATTATGGAGGAGAAGTATAGTTTAATAGCTTGTAATTTAGTAAATTGTGACATGGTTGGTCACACTGGTAATTGGCCAGCAATTTTAAAGGCAGTAGAAGCGGTAGATTCAGCTATTGGTAAAATAATATCAGAAGCTAAAAAACGTGATTGCCATGTTATAATTACAGCAGATCATGGCAATGCAGAAGAAACATTTGATGAAGAGTCAGGTCAACCCAAGACAGCTCATACATTAAATCCTGTTCCATTTATTCTTGTTTCTAAAAAATATAAAGAACTTACAAAAAATGAGGGTTATTTAAGTGATATAGCCCCAACAATATTAAAGATTTTAGGTTTAGAGATCCCTAAAGAAATGACTGGTATTCCGTTAGTGAAATAGCACTTGTATAAATTACTATTTTTTGGTATATTCTTTTTATGTTTATGTCAGAAACGCCGGGGTAGCTCAGCGGTAGAGCGAAGGACTGAAAATCCTTGCGTCGGCAGTTCAACTCTGCCCTTCGGCACCAAGATTATATGACTAATTTTGTAAAAATAGCTTGGTTTGGCAAGCATTTTGGAGAAGAACCTCCTTTAATAGGGAATAATAATGAAGGAGCTGGTGGAATATTTTTTACTGGCTGTAATTTAAGATGTGTATTTTGTCAAAATTATCAAATTTCTCAAGAAAATTTAGGTCAAAAGTATAACATAGAAGAGCTAGCTAATATTATGCTTAATTTACAGTATCAGCATGCAGTAAATATAGATCTTGTTAGTCCAACAATTTGGTATAAGCAAATTAAGGAAGCGATTATAATTGCAAAAAGTAATGGCTTAAATATTCCAGTAGTTTGGAACTCTAATGGCTATGAAGATTTAAATATTATAGAAGAAATGAATAGTCTTGTAGATATTTATTTACCAGATTTTAAATATACAGATGATTTTTTAGCAGAGAGATATTCAAAAATTAAAGATTACAAAGCAAAGGCTATAATAGCAATTAAAGAAATGTATAAGCAAGTTGGAAATTTAAAAATAGATAATAATACAGCAAAAAAAGGAATTATAGTAAGGCATTTAATAATTCCAAATAATGTAAATAATAGTATTGGAGTTTTAGAAGAAATAGCAAAAATAGATAAAAATATATATATCAGCTTAATGAGCCAATATATGCCTATATATAAAGCTAAGGACTATTATGAGATAAATAGAAAATTATATAAATCAGAATTTGATAAAGTATATAATTATCAATTAGAACTTGGATTATATAATGGTTGGTATCAAGAATTAAATAGTTCTGAAATATTTATTCCAGACTTTAATAGAGAAAATCCTTTTATTTAGTTTTTCTCTTTGAGAATATATTTTTTATACTATCGAATATATTATTAAATATACTTGTTTTTGGTTTTTGCTGAATAATATTTCCATATCCATAATCTTTTTTGTTTTCAATATTTTTAAGTCCATAGCTCTTAATAACAGGAATAGTTGGACCATAGCCATATTTATCATGACCATAAGCAAAAGCATATCCATATCCTTTTGCTTCTATGTTTTTATCTATAGGGGCATAACCATATTCATGATTATTTTTTACCTCAATATTTTTAAGTCCATAGCCATAATTATGTGGCATTAATTTTATTGCTCCATATGATTTATTTAATACTGGACGTTGCTGTATATTAGCAGCATTTGATAATATTGGTATTAATAAACTAATTATCAAAAAATACAGAGCTTTGTTAGTTTTCATTTTCAAATGGATAATATTTATAAAACGATTATATCATAAACTATTGCTTTTTTAAAATGATGTATTATAATATTTATTATTGAAAATTTATATATTCCGGGATAGCTCAGTCGGTAGAGCAGTTGACTGTAGACACGTGGCTTTTATCATAAATCAATAAAAATGATTAAAAAAGATAAAAGAAAATATAGCGATCGCTCAGAGTATTTAAAAAAAGCTGTCATTCTTCGTCGTAAAAAACTTAGAGAAATGGCACTTAAATACAAGGGTGATAAATGTCAGATCTGCGGCTATAATAAGTGCATACAAGCTTTAGAATTCCATCATTTGGATTCTACAAAGAAAGATTTTAGTCCTTCTGGTATAACTAAATCATGGAGTACTATACAAAAAGAGCTTAATAAGTGTATACTTCTTTGCGCTAATTGTCACCGTGAGGTTCACGCTAATATACTGCAGCTTCCTCAAGCAATTGAGATTGAAAAACGAGGTTAATTGCAAGAAGTCTAAGTTCAGACATTGAATAAGATAATTTGCAGCCAAGCCTTATGCAAATAAGGAAGGTTCAGAGACTATCTCTTTATGAGAGTACTTACAGATATTTATATCTGTTGGGAAATGCCTCGCATCCTTTAATCAGGATGATGACATAGTCCATCCTTTAACGAAAGTTAGAGATAAGTGTAATCAATTGGTCGTGGGTCCGAGTCCCACTCCCGGAGCCAAGCGATGCACCCTATGCGGGTGCTTTTTTTGTTTGATTTTATAGGTTCTAGTCTCTCTTGAGTTGTTGGCAACTTACTTTTATTATTTTTTGATGTAAGCTATTATAAATATGTTAATATGATATTGGTTTTTATAACAGTTATCAACAATTGCTTTTCTATTTTATGTTAGCTAATGATTTAGAAAATTAGTTAAAAATTAATAAGTTTTTTAATAAATTATTAATTATGAAAAAAGATAATAATATAGTAAGATATATTTATCATTATTAATATTTGAAATAAATGAAAAGAAAAATAAAGATAATTGATTTATTTGCTGGCATAGGCGGAATAAGAATGGGATTTGAATTAACTGGCGGTTTTGAAACTGTCTTTGCTAACGATTTTGATATTTACTGTAAGAAAACCTATGATTTAAATTTCGATGATCCAAAACTTTTGGTAGAGGATATAAATAAACTTGAAATAAAAGATTTACCAGAATTTGATTTTTTAGTTGGCGGATTTCCTTGCCAACCTTTTTCTATTGCTGGATATCGGCAAGGTTTTCAGGATAAAAAAGATAGAGGCAATTTGTTTTTTAGAATAGCTGATATATTAAAAGAAAGAAAACCACTTGGTTTCATGTTGGAAAATGTAAAAAATTTAAAATCTCATGATAATGGTAACACTTATAAGATAATATATGAAACACTTGTTTCTTTAGGATATGAAGTTGAAACAAAAATCTTAAATACAATGGAATATGGTAATTTACCACAAAATAGAGAAAGGATTTTTATTGTTGGATTTCTGAAAGAGAAGAATATAATGAAAAACTTTAGTTTCCCAGAAAAAATTCCATTAGATATAAAAATACAAAATTTATTAGAAAGCTCTGAAAATATTAATGAAAAATATTATTATAATGGGAAACCTTTATATGAGAAGTTAAAAGATGGAGTAAATAAAAAAAATACCGTTTATCAATGGAGAAGACAATACGTTAGGGAAAACAAAAAAGGTGTTTGCCCAACTTTAACTGCAAATATGGGAATGGGTGGACATAATGTTCCTATTATTTTAGACAATAAAGGTATAAGGAAACTTATACCTAGAGAGTGTGCTAGAATACAAGGGTTCCCTGACACATATAAATTACCAGTTGATGTTGCAGATTCTAGAATATATAAACAATTCGGTAATTCGGTTTCTGTTGGGGTTATAAAAGCGATTGCTCAGGAGATATTAAATGCAGTTGACGGAAATAAAAAACATAAAAAAATACAGAGTAAGTTAATTTCTTAAATTACCAAACTATTACATTTTTTGCTATTGGTTTTAATTTTTGTTTTTCAATTATTTCTTTCTTTATACTAAATCTTGGTCTTCTTTTTTCATCTTTTTGATCACCAAACAACTGATTAGCATTAACTTTTACAGAATATATAAGCTTAGTATCTATTTTATATACATCAAAGCTCCCATCTATTTTTCCATCACGATAAAAATCTAAAAAATATAAATCATCCCATTCTGATTTAGGACCAAATGAAGTTAGGTCACCCTCGACACTGCAAGCTTTTATCTGCTCCGTTCTATCTGTTTTTATATTAAATGTATCGAATGATGCAGAGGCTTTTTTCTTTCCTTTATTTAATTTCATGGAATAAAATCTTTTAGAACCAGAAAACAAACAAAAAGCTATTTCAGATATTCCTTCTGGTAGATTTGCCCCTCTTGCACCAAGTTCTCCTAATTTTATTTTTAAATCCCTCCATGCTTCGAAAGCTTTTTTTAATTTTATTTTATCTTTAGAGTCAAAATCCATTAATTCTAGAGTATATTCTTTTTTATCAAGATGAACCTTATGTTCTATTATTTTCATAATAATACTATTATAATATAAATTATAATATTTATATTAGCATAAAAATAATAATATACAATTAAAATTATGAAAAATGGAACAATTATGATATGTGGGCCAGACTCTAATGATAAACTTAGAAGGGTTTTTGATTTAAAAATAACAAATGGTTTTCCTATAATATCAACCACAAACGATGATTTATTGATAGAATGTAACAATAAAACAATAGATCATGCCAATATAAACCATATATCTATACCAGCTGATTTAAATATACATCTTACGGGGAAATTAAATGAACATTATTTTTTTAGTGAGACAATTACCAATAATGGATTATTAAATAAAGACTCTTATAATATTTTTAGTCTATTTAGTGTACCAATAGAAAATTATGAATTCCCAGTTGGAACATGGCATCAAGCCGAAATACATGGCATTGGAAAAGATAAAGCCTTTAATAATAAAACTGCCATGTTTATTGAGTTTTTTGTATTTAAAAATGATTTTGATTTAGATATTTTAAATAGTTTATATCCATTGAAAAATATATCTATGAGGGAGCGTCGTATTCTTGGTCCATATAATTTTAATGAAATTATAAGAAAAGACACAAAGAATATAAAACCAAATTTTAAATTCGCTATAAGATTTGGTTTTTATCAAAATTCAGATAATAAATCAAAAATCATAATTCCTTTTAATTTCTGACAATAATTTTCTTATTTATTATTTTAAAATTACTCTTAATACAGCTGGTTAGTTGTTTTTTCTGCTCTAGTGTCCCATCTCTTAATATAAACTTAGCATAAGTTTTTGTATCTATAATATCATTGTGGTTTTCTTCTTTTGATATACCTAAAACATTTCTTCTAAAGCTATTATATCTTTCAATTTCTTCTTCAATATTTTTATTTATTCCTAATTCATCTACTTTTAATGTATCTATTATTTCTACAAGTTGCTTTGTAATTTCTTCTTCTCTGATATAGCTATTTTTACAATCTCTATCTTTGCCTCTAGAACATCCATAATATATGTAATGAAGTATATTATCATTTTTAAGTTTTTTTCTCTTATGTTCTCCAACCATTCCCGAGTCACATAAACCACACTTAAATAATCCTGAATAAGCAAATTCATAAGAACTACCTTGCGAGAAGCACATATCTTTTCCTATTTTTTCTTGAACTAAATCATATATTTTTTTTGTAGTTAATGGTTCATGTTTTCCTTGATACCAATTACCACTATTCTTAGGATATTCATACATTCCGTAGTAGAATGTATTTTTTATTATTCTAAATATGTTTCCAAGACTCATCATTTTCCCATTTATAGATTTATAATTTATGCTTTTTAACCAATCTAATATTTTTCTTCCAGAATAATTATCATAAGCTATTTTTCTAAACATTTCTTTTATTATCGGTCCTCTATATGGATCTATATTTACATATCCTTTTTTGTCTACATTCTTTTCGTTAAGATATCCAACCGGTGTTTGTCCTACCCAAAGTCCTAATCCTACTTTTGCTTTTAAACCTCTTTTTACATTAATACTCTTATTATCATTTTCTAATTTAGCTTGTCCTCCAAGTATCATTAACATAAATTTATCATTTGGAGTGTTTGTAAAAGCTTGATTGTATGTTTTTATTTCTTTAAGTAAATGTTTATCAATTAAATCTACAACCAATCCTAAATCACTAGCATTTCTTGAAATTCTATCTGTGTTCCAAGTTATTATTCCATCAAATATTCCGCTATTTATATCTCTAATAAGAGAGTTAAAAACCTCTCTTTTTCCTGATTCTTTTGCTGAATGACTTTCTCTCCTAATTTCTACTATATTAAGTCCATCCTTTTCTGCAAGTTGCGTCATTTCTTTAATTTGAGAATCTATTGAAAGAGCTTGTCTTTCATCTTCTTCTGTCGATTTTCTTGCATAAAGACAATATTTTGTTGCTTTATTATTTACCACCTGTGCCATGTTAATGTGTTAGCTTATTATCTAACAACATTGATGACACAACCCAATTGATATGTCAATATGGGTGAAGTAGATAATTAAAAATAAAATCAAGATTTTAAATCTTGATTTTATCTATTAATTTGGTTTCCAACAGTCTTATAGACATACTTTGCCCACTAACTATATATTTTCTTGCGAGCTCTGAAATACTTGTAAAATTTGTTACATCCTTTTCTAACAGCCACTTTGGCATTAATAATTCAGCTACGAACTTATTAGCATCTTTTTCTTTTTCTATATCTGGAATATTAAGATATATAACTGGTATTGTTTTATATCCTAGTTCTTTACAGACAAAAAGACGCATGCGACCGCCTATTACAATATTTTTTCTATTTGGGGCGCTATTTACAATAATTGCATCCACCAAACCGAATTTAGAGATACTGTCTTTTAGTTCTTTTAATTTTATATCTGACCAATATCTTGGGTTGTATTCAGATGAGTTGAGCTCATCTATTTCGACTTTTTCTATACTAAGATTATTTTTAATCATATTTTTATGATTAGTTAGTTACGAAAAACTCCTTTTTTATAAAATAAAAAAGGAGTTTTACTTCCTCTATTATTTTATGAAATAGTGATTCAACACTAATCATAAAATCTATATCCTAATCAAAGTATAACACCATTTTATGTTCTTGCAATATTATTTATACACAGCTAATGTTGAGTTATATTAATTAAATAATTTAACAACTATGACAGAAGAAAATGGCCCCATTCTAACACTTTTGAATCTATTATTAGAAGATGAAAAAAGAATGCTAAAAATGGAATATAAACTATCACAAAACAAAAATATTAAAGAAAAAAACGAAATGATCGTCTACTGAAAAGGTGGACTGAAAATAACCCTTTAAGCATTATATATTGAAAAAATACTCAAAGGTTATATAGTAAAGATTATTAGTGTAAATTTATGGATAGAATAGACAATATAAATAATATCTCTTTGGATAAAATAGCATCAGATCTAGACAAATTTTTTAATTACACAGTATTTAATCCTGAAGTTGGGGTATATTATATAAAAAGACAGGTTTGTAATATTCATGGAACCGGATTTAGGGTTGAGGTTAGAACAAGTGATCACAATCCACCTCATTTTCATATTATATCAAATCAAAGAGATATAAATGCAAGTTTTTCAATAGATACACTAGAGGTTATTGAAAAGACAAAGGGCGATATAAAAGACGGGGATATTGCAAAAATAAAAAAGTTTTTTTCAAAAAATCCGCATTATTTAGATTTTATAAAAGAATATTGGAATAAATGTAATAATTAGTATTAGTTTTTAAAAACATGGAGCATAAAAAAGATAGCGATGACTATATAGTCATAAGTGAAAAAATTATTCCACCACAAGGTAGAAGAAAAGTACCAATAGTGATGCAGTCAGTACTTCCAAAAAATATGGATTGGGAATATTTTTATGAGTATATAAAAAATGTTTATAAGATAATAGACCCAGAACTTTATAATAAAATTGAAAATGAATTAAAAAAGAAAGAAGAACTAAAACAAAAAAGAGAAGAAGCTAGAATAAAATATAAACCTAGAAAAATATCTCACCTTATAATTGCAGAAGCTCCTCCTGATGGAGATAGATTTTTTTATTTTGAAGAATTAGATAAACAAAAAGATTATCTTTTTAAAAATTTAATGATAGCAATTTATGGTCATTATGATAAAAAACCTAAAAAAGAATATTTAGAAGATTTTAAAAAAGATGGATATTATTTAATAGATTTCTTAGATTATCCAATTCAAAGTTATAAAGATTATAAGAAAGGAAAAGAAAATATAATATTAAAAGATACTTCCAACCAATATTATTTATCAGAAAAAATAAAAGCACTTATTAAAGAAATGAGAATAAATAAACCAACAAAGGTTATATTAATAAAAAAAAGTGTGTTTGAATCTTTTCCAAAAGAAGATTTTGAGAGTATAAATATAGTAAATAAAAATATAATTCCTTTTCCAAGCACTGGACAACAAAATAACTTTTTAAGAGAAATTAAAAAAGTAATATAAGAAAAAGAATGGAAAATCAAGAAGCTTATAATGCTTATAAAACATTAAAAAACTGTCTTAATAAGTTATCAATAGATGATTCTATATATATAATTTATAACTATCATTTATATATTTCAAATTTTAAAGATAAATTACCAGATGACATATCAGTATCTGAAGGTTTTTACGATTTTGATGAAATACATAGAGCCATTTTTAACTGGGAATTAGAAATTTTCTTAAGGGAGATATTAATCAATAGTAAAAATATAAATTATTCAGAATATTATAATGGTAAGGAAACTTTAAAAAAATGGAATAAATTTTCTAATTATTTAAATAAATTAAAAGATTATGAAAATGATGTAGCCAGAATATTTATAAATGATAAAAACGCGAGATTAAGCTTAAATAGAATTCCACATCAACAATTTAAATGGCAAAAAAATCCATATAATCCATCGTATCTATTTAGATATTATAAAATATTTGGAGAAAGTGAGATAAATAAATTAATTAATAAATTATTTAATTTGTCCGTTATTGAAATATATTACATCGGATTTTATTTAATAGGCTATTTTATAAATAATTTTGAATTAAAAAAAGAAGATTTATACTCAATTTTAGACAAAACAAAAATAGATAGTTTTTTAGAATTATTTTCAATAAATATCGAAAAATTAAAAGAGGAGGCAAAAAAAAGAAAATTAGATCATAAATTTGAATATGAATTTTTTGTTTTAGAATTTTTTCCAATAATAAAATATCAAAATAATATATTTTTATGCCCACTAGTTTTATTGATATTTTGGGCATTTACTTCAGGAATATATTTCAAAATAAGGTATAATATATCTAATTCTAAGGAAGAACAAAAAATATTTGATCAAGCTTTTGGAAAATCTTTTGAGTTATATATAGGAGAAGTTATGAAAAGGGCAAATAAAAAGAAATTTTTGTTACTACCAGAAGAATTTTACTCTAAGCCAAAAAAACAAACTCCAGATTGGATAGTTTATGATAACATTGATTCTGCAATGTTTATAGAATGTAAAACTAAAAGAATACAGTATGATGCAAAAATAGAGATGGATGAAGAATTAATAAAAAATGAATTAAATCAAATAGTAAAAGCATCTATACAATTATATGAAAGGATAGATGATTATAGAAATAATAAATTTAATACCTTTAAATTTAATAAAAAAATAAATATTTTCCCAGTTATTCTAACATTAGAAAATTGGTATATGAGTTTTTATTTAGACTTGATAAGAGATATGACAATAGAAGCATGCAAAAATAGAGGCATAGATAGTTCTTATTTAAAAACTATGCCAATTGCAATTTTTTCTTGCGAAGAGTTTGAAGAAATTATACAAATTATTAATCAGGTAGGAATTAAAAAATTCATGACACAAATTCATAAAAGAGTATTTTCTGTGTCAAATAATATCGCAGTAGAGCCTTTTATAGAGGATAATTTTGATAAAGAAAAAATGAATACTATTTTTTTATTTCAAAGTGAGCTAGATAAACTGTTGGATGATTTTAAAAACAAAAATATATAATATTTATTAAATATTAGCCAATAATTATCAATATAAGTCAATATAATAACACGCTACATACTGTCCAATTTGTCCAATTTTTTCTATTAAAAATGAGATGCTAGCGCATCTCTTTTTGTATTCTCTGAAGTATTGAAACGCTTGCTGGTATTGAACTAGATGTTCACCCAACGCCATTGTTGAGTCAAGAGTAATAACTAATGTATTTTACTATAGTATCAAATGGAGTTCTTAGTTAAAATAAGAGCTTTTTTTATTTCACAGTTCTGAACTGATAAATTTAATAATTTTCTTTTTTAATAATTAACATATTGTTTTTGTCTGAGTGCACGGTTGATTTAAGTAACGAAACAGAGGGTACAATAAAAGAAAAAACTTTAAAATTAAAAATTTAAATAAACAATATTCGAAATTAAAAAGCAAAATTATTTTATTAGTAACACTGCTAATGCATTTCTATTCTTAAGAGATATTATAATTTCATGTATTGAATTTGGGCAGTATCTTTATATATAGCTTATTAGCTATGTATAAAACTTAAATAATGTTTTAAGGTTATAAATATAGATAAGGGTCTTTTTATCTATGATTAAAATATATTGACATAATTTTATCTACGTTTTATAATGATAAACATAGATAAGAAAAAATTTATCTACGTTTATCATTAAATTATTTAGTATGAGAAGTGGTAAATATGTTACACAATTAAAGGGTGATGCGGAATATAAAGCTTTCGTTCCTAATCCTTTGCCTTTTGAAATTAATATGGATGAAGAGCTCCAGATGCTACTTTCAAAGGCCGATTTAGCACTAGGAAGGCTAGATGGTATTACGGAAACATTGCCTGATGTTGATTTTTTTATATTAATGTATATAAGAAAAGAGGCTACTCTATCAAGTCAAGTAGAAGGGACACAAGCAACATTTGCAGATGTTTTGAATGCAGAAGCTAATGTGGAGGATTTAGAAATACACAAAGATGTAGATGAAATTTTAAATTATATTAATGCAATAAATTATGGATTAAAAGGATTAGAAAATTTACCTTTATGTTTAAGATTAATAAAAGAGATTCATAAAATATTACTAAATGGGGTCAGAGGGGAGTTTAAAGAGCCAGGAGAATTTAAAAAATCTCAAAATTGGATCGGCGGATCAACAATTAGTAGAGCTTCTTTTGTACCTTGTCCACCTCAAGAACTAGACAATGCATTAAATAATATGGAAAAGTTTTTAAATAGTAATGCAAATATTCCTACCTTAATTAAAACTGGTCTAATTCATGTTCAATTCGAAAATATTCATCCATTTTTAGATGGTAATGGTAGAATTGGACGTCTTTTAATTACATTTTATTTATGCCAGCAGGGGGTTTTACATAAGCCACTTCTTTACATTTCTGAGTTTTTTAAAAAATATAGACAAGAATATTATGATCGTCTTAATGCGGTCCATGAAAAAGATGATATTGAGGGTTGGTTAAAATTTTTTTTAGACGGAATTGCCATTACCGCTAATCAAGCAATAGAAACGAATAAAAAAATAATAAAATTAAGAGAAGAGGATCTTAAAAAAATATCATCCCTTGGTAGGTCTGCCCAAAAAGCTATTTTAGTATTTAATTATTTGTTTCACACACCAATTTTAACAATAAAAGATATTGAAAATATAACTGGATTAAAAAATCCAAACGCTTTATCTTTAATGAATAAAATGACCAACTTAGGTATATTAAAAGAAATTACTGGGAAAAAAAGAAATAAAGTTTTTAGATATCAAAATTATGTAAATTTATTTGAATAATATTTATTAAAAGCATTTTTATAATATAAATTAAGTTAAATCCTGGGAATATAAAAATACCCTTCTTTATTCTTGAAAAAAGTTATAATTTTAGATACTGTGTTGAGCCAAAAACAAGCTATCATTTAGCTTATTTTTTATTAAGTATACTGTAGGATATAGTTATTAGTTGATTAACTTATTAAGCAGGATATAAACTCATATCTATTTCTTTATAAAATGATTCAGTAAATATAATTAATATTTTTTATAATTAAAAATATATGTCATTGGAATTATATAAAAATCCAAAATATTATGAAATTGCTTTTAGCTTTATTAATGTAAAAAAACAAGTTAATTTATTTGAAGAATTTATAAAAAAATATAGTAAAATTAATGTTAAAAGTATTTTAGATATTGCATGTGGGACTAGTTTACAATTAAGAGAATTTGCAAGAAGAAATTATAGATGTATTGGACTTGATATGAATAAGGAAATGTTAAATTATCTGAAAAAAGAAGGTAAAAAAGAAAAATTAGACATAGAAACAATTAAGGCTAATATGATTAATTTTTCTTTAAAAAATAAAGTTGATTTTGCCTTTATTCTTATGGGGTCTATTATATATATCAAGAGTAATGCGGAACTTATGAATTTATTAAAAAGCGTTTCTAATAGTTTAAATTCTGGCGGACTATTCTTAATAGAAAATTTACCAATGACTTGGAGTAATCCAAAATTCTGGGAAAAACAAATATGGACTATAAATCATAAAAATATAAAAATTACGACTACCTATAAAATAACCCCAAAAGATGATATTAATCAAATAATTCATCAAGATATAACATTGAAAGTTAATGATAATGGCCAGAGAATAATAACTAGAGATGAGGGGGATTTTAAAATTATATTTCCACAGGAGCTAAAAACGATTATAGATTTAGAAGGTAATTTTGAATTTATAGGATTTTTTGAAAGAGGCAAAGTTAGACAATTAAAAAAAGCAAGCGCTAATAGCATTATATTAATTAGGAAAAAATAAAGAAGTAAGATGTGAATAGTATAAATATTATTTATTTTATGAGGTATTTTTGTTATAATATCTGCATAGGTTTAAAACAAGAGGTGACTAAAGGTCCTTTTGCTAGGGTTTCCGCTTTAACTATGCCAGCTGATTATCTAAAAGAAATGGAGAGAACTATGCCAACATCAGTTATAGATAATGAAATTGATACAATCAGCAAGACAATAAATAATTCAGAAAAAATGATAATAATATCTTAAATCAACAAGAAGATTTGCAGAGCGCAGATAGTGAGTTAATAAAACAGGATAATAATCTATCAACTATAATTATTATAATTTTGAGTATAATAGTTAGCAGCTTCATTTTGGTTTTGATTATCAAAAATAATAAAAAAGAAAAATCTAAAAATAAATAATATAAAAATGTTAGGAAAAAATTGGCATAATCTATCAATTACAGAAGTAGAAAATATATTAGACTCTAATTCTAAAAATGGTTTATCTCAAGACCAAATATTGTTACGAGAAAAAAAATATGGAAAGAATGTAATCGAAAAAGAAAAATCAGCTTCTAAATTTGAAATACTTTTTGAGCAATTTAAAACTCCATTAATATATATTTTGATAATAGCAGGTATAGTAACTTTATTATTAAAAGAATATTCTGATTCTATTGTTATATTTATTTCAGTTTTTTTAAATACAATTGTTGGATATATTCAAGAGAATAAATCATCTAAGGCTTTAGCAAAATTGAAAAGCGTATTAAGTTTAAATGCTATAGTTCTAAGAGATAATAGAAAAATGGAAATAAATGCTGAAAATATTGTTCCAGGAGATATTGTATTTTTAGAAGAAGGAGATAAAGTTCCAGCAGATGGAAGAGTAATAGAAAGTAACAATCTTAAGATAAATGAGGTTGTTCTTACTGGCGAGTGGATTCCAGCATCAAAACATACAAATATATTAGAAGAGGAAACACCACTCGCTGATAGAGATAATATGGCATATATGGGTACTATAGTTGAAGATGGGGGAGGAAAGATGATAGTAACTAGTATAGGCATGAATACAGAGATTGGTAGGATAACAAGATTAGTAAAGGAAACAAAAGAAGAACAGACCCCATATCAGAAGAAAATAGCTACATTTTCAAAATTGATAGGTAAAATTGTTTTAATAATTTGTTTCATTATTTTTATTGAGGGGATATTAACGGGTGGTAGCTTTATAGAGATATTTACAATATCTGTTGCTATTGCTGTATCTTCAATACCAGAAGGGCTACCAATGGCTATGACAATAATACTAGCAATTGGTATGCAAAGAATATTAGAAAGGAAAGGTTTAGTAAGAAAATTAGCAGCAGCAGAAACATTAGGTAGTATTTCAGTTATAGCAGTAGATAAAACAGGAACATTAACTGAAGCAAAAATGAAAGTTGCGGGTATATATAGTTTTAATAATGTAAATAGTAACTATGTTATTTATAAAGCAGCAATACTTTGTAGTAAAGCATTTATAGAGAATATAGATGATATTAATAAAGATTGGATAATTAGAGGCGAAGCGACAGAAAAGGCAATATTAGAAAAAGCTGCTAATATGGGAATATTTAAACACGAATTAGAAAAGCAAGAGGACCAGATAGATGAAATTCCATTTGACTCTAAATATAAATACTCAGCAAGTTTAAGAATAGATAAAAATAATAATAAGACCTTATATTTCAAAGGGGCACCTGAAGTTATATTTGAAAAATCAAAGTATGTATTAGATGAGGGTAATAAAATAGTAGAATTAAATCAAGATTATATTGATCTATTAAATAAAGAATATGAAGAATTAACACAAGAAGGTTATAGAGTTTTAGCTGTCGCGTATAAAAATACTAGTATTAACAGAATAGATAAAAATGAACATGATTTAGTATTTATTGGGTTAATATATTTAGAAGATCCTATACGTGAGAGTGCTAAAGATGCGATAAAAGAATGTTATAAAGCAGGTATTCGTCCTATTATAGTTACTGGAGATTATAGTTTAACAGCAAAATCAATTGCTAATAAAATAGGTTTAAATGTTGTTGA
>JAGPKW010000077.1 GCA_018053685.1 Patescibacteria group bacterium | reverse complement strand
ATAAACCCTTAAAAAAAATATATATGGCAGAAGAAAAAATTTATTTTGATGAAGGTGATGTAAAAGTTACTAATGCTCGTTTTTTAACCTATGGTAAAATGCATTCTATGGGTAATGTAACATCAGTGGCTAAATACATTGTAAAACCTAAAAGAACTGCTCCGATAATATTAGGTATTATTGGATTAGTATGTTTTGCATTTCAATGGATTCTAGCAATCATTTTATTGGCTGGAGCTGTACTATTATGGATTATGCAAAAAAACAAATTTGTTATTAGTTTATCTAGTGCTTCAGGAAGTGAAGAAGCCTTAACGAGTAAAGATGAAGCGTACATTGACAGAATAGTTAATGCTCTTAATGATGCAATAGCCGAACGAGGTTAATAAAAATTGTAATTAAAAAAAACAAAAACCTGTCAATTATTGACAGGTTTTTTTCAAAATTATCAATCTAAAAAAAAATATATTTATATAAATTTATATGAGTGGACAAAACTTTTTATTTTCAAAAAATTTCCCAGAAGATCAAATCAATGAAATATGGAAAAAAGGTTGTTTTATAAGTTGTTTAGCTTATGGGCAAGATAGATGGTTATTAGTTTATGACAAGAATAGCAAATATTTAGATCAAAAATGGAGCACTAGGCTAGATTTTCCTGATGAAGTAATAAACAATGGATGGCAAGAAAATTTTGACATTAGCGATATAGGATTTGGTGAAGGAGTATGGTATGTTGTAATGTCAACAAATACTGGAATACTAGATCAAAAATGGCTAACCAAACAAGAATTCCCCTCTCAAGAGATTAAAGATTATCTAAAATCTGGTGATAGCATCATTAAAATGTCATATTCAAATGATTTATGGACCATAATATTTGGAAAATCGGAAAACATTGGAAAGCAAATATTTGGATTATATAGTGAATTTCCTTCAAAAACTATAAAAGATTACTGGTCAAAGGGATATTTCATTACTTCAATATGTCCATCTAATAATAAGTGGGGGTTAGTAATGAGTCAAATCGCTCCTTTTGAAAATCAATTTTATATATTAGATTACAATTTCCCTGAAGTAGAAGTTAGAGAAAAAATGAATGAAGGATATGAGATAACAGAAGCTAGCTATTGTAATGGAATGTGGTTGGTAATCTTGTCTGTACCAATAATGCAAATCAACTCTAATACTTTTGATGAAGATGGAACCTATGATCCTGCATTAGAACAAGAAGAAGAAATAGAGACGCAACAGTTAGATCCTAAAGCACAGAGACTATTTGGTACCGGGATGGAATATTTTAATAAAAAAAATTATACAAAAGCAATAGAATATTTCGAAAATGCTCTAAAAATAAATCCAGAATATGCTTCTGCTATAAATGGAATAGGTGCAGCATGGTCGTGGCTAGGTGATAGTGATAAAGAACTAGAATATTATCAAAAAGCTTATAGTATAGACAAAACTAATCCTACTATTTTTTCTAATTTAGTTTTTTGTCTTTATGATTTAGATAAAACTAATGAACTTATAGAAATAGCAAATAATTGTTCTCAAAAAACCATTAGTAACGTTACAAATTCTTCAGTATTTTATTATTTAGGAAAAGTATTACTAGAAAATAAACAAACTGATAAAGCAATAGATTTTTTTAATAAAGCATTAAAAATAGATCCTGATGAAGAACTATATAAAGATGCTTTAAAAGAAGCAGAAACAATTAAAAATGATAAAATACCGCAAAATACATCACAAAACAATGAAAATATTGAAGAAAAATCTTTAGATGAGTTGATGGCAGAACTTGACAAGCTTGTAGGATTATCAAATATAAAAGAAGACATAAATAATTTGATGAAATATATAAAAATTGAAAAAATGCGTAGAGATAGAGGCATGAGTTCCAATCCAATATCTCTTCATGCAGTTTTTCAAGGACCTCCAGGTACAGGCAAAACAACTGTGGCTAGACTTTTAGGTAAAATTTATAAATCTTTAGGATTATTATCTAAAGGACATTTAATTGAGGTAGATCGTTCTCAATTAGTTGGTGAATATATAGGCCAAACTGCAATAAAAACAAATAAAGTAATAGATAGTGCTATAGATGGGATACTTTTTATAGATGAAGCGTACACATTAATGCCCGAGAATGGAGGTAATGATTTTGGTAAAGAAGCTATAGATACTTTATTAAAAAGAATGGAAGACCTAAGGGATAGAATGGTGGTTATTATTGCTGGATACCCTAATGAAATGAATAAATTAATTTTATCTAATCCTGGTTTGCAATCTAGGTTTACCAGATATTTTTCTTTTAAAGATTACACTCCAGAAGAATTATTTGAGATATTTAATAGAATTGCAAATACATCTCGCTTTGTCATTACTAATGAGGCTAAAGAAAAAGTAGCAAAATATTTAGATTATGTTTATAAATCGAGAACAGATACTTTTGGTAATGCTAGATTAGTTAGAAATCTTTTTGAAGAAATTGTCCAACATCAATCAGCTAGATTGGCAGAAATGGATAATATAAGCGATCAAGATCTTTGTACAATTAATATAGTGGATATTAATAATGCTATAGATGACGAATTTAAAGAAGAAATTTCTGAAAATATTGAGGATATAATGTCCGAATTAAATGAATTAGTCGGGTTGGATAATATTAAAAAAGATATAGAACAACTTTTAAATTATATAAAAGTCGAAAAATTAAGATCAGATCATGGTTTAGCAACACAAAATTTAAGTTTACACGCTGTTTTTCAAGGACCTCCAGGTACTGGCAAAACAACGGTTGCTAGATTAATAGGTCGCATATATAAATCCCTAGGGTTATTACCAAAAGGACACGTAGTAGAAGTATCTCGTAACGATCTCGTAGGTGAATATATAGGGCAAACTGGTCCGAAAACTGATAAAGTCATCGATTTAGCCATGCACGGAATACTTTTTATTGATGAAGCATATTCTTTAAATCCACCTAATAGTGGCAATGATTTTGGTAAAGAAGCATTAGAAACTCTACTCAAGAGAATGGAAGATGATAGAGGTAAATTTGTAGTTATTTTAGCAGGATACCCAGATGAAATGAAAGAACTAATTGAAACTAATCCTGGATTGAAATCAAGATTTAATAGATATTTTGACTTCGTAGATTACAAACCAGATGAGTTAATGGATATATTTGATGGATTTACTAAAAAAAGATCTATGACTTTAGAACCTGAAGCTGAGCAATCACTTATAAGCTATTTTATAGATTCTTATGAAAATAAAGATAAACATTTTGGAAATGGTAGATTTGTTCGTAATATTTTTGAAAAAATTATTCAAACTCAAAGCGATAGAATAGCTAAATTAAATAATATAACTTCTAACGACCTTATTTTAATTACTAAAGAAGATATTCAAAATGTGATCAATACTACAAATCCTAATAAACCACAAGAAAGAAATACATTGGGCTTTAAATCAAAAAACTGATATTTTTTACTAATTACCAGTTTCATCATTCTTTATTAATTTTGGAAATTAATTTTCAAGATTATGAAAGTATTTACAAAAGTAAAAGAGCTACAGGAATATTTAGCCGATCAAAAGCATCCTATAGGGCTTGTGCCTACTATGGGTGCCTTACATCAAGGACATCTATCTCTTCTAGAATATTCCAAAAAAGATAATGCTACGACAGTAGTGAGCATCTTTGTAAACCCAATACAATTCAATGATAAAAATGATTTTGACAAATATCCCCGTTTATTAGATAATGATCTGAAACTATTAGAAAACTATCATTGTGATGTAGTTTTTGCTCCAAGTGTAGAAGAAATTTATCCTACACCTCCTCAGGAGAAATATGATTTTGATTATTTAGATAAAATCCTCGAAGGAGCTTTCAGACCTGGTCATTTTAATGGTGTAGCAGTAGTCGTCAATAGGCTATTTAATATTGTTAAACCAGATAGAGCCTATTTTGGCAAAAAAGACTACCAACAATATATAATAATTAAAGAATTGGTAAAACAACAAAATTTACCTATTGAGATAATCGCAGTTCCAATAATGAGAGAGCCAAGTGGCTTAGCTATGAGTAGTCGCAATCTTAGACTTAGTGAAAATGAATTAAAACTAGCCACAGAAATATATAAAGCTCTTCTATTAGCCAAAAATTTAGCTTATAAAAAATCTATTAACGAAGTTAAACAAGCTGTGATAGACCATCTAACACAATTTCCAGATTTCAAAATAGAATACGTAGAAATCGTAAATGCAGAGGACCTAAAACCTATCAATGATTGGAATGAGGGAAAACCTATAATTTTGATTGCTACATGGCTGGGGGATGTTAGATTAATAGATAATATGGAATTATTTTAATTGTATGAGCCACTGATATTAAATTGTGTTCAAATATTTAATACCAAGTTGGTATTAAAAGACATTAACTAATTATTTTGTATAGCTTTATTTTAAATTATCTACTATTCTCATAGTATCACGAGCTATGACAAGTTCTTCATTAGTAGTAGCTACAATAGTGCAAACTTTAGAATCTTCAGTAGAAATAATAGCATCAACCCCTTTAGTAGAATCATTAATGTTTTTATCAATTTTAATACCAAGATATTCCATATTAGATGTAATCTGTTCTCTTATATACATACTATTCTCTCCTATTCCACC
>JAGPKW010000076.1 GCA_018053685.1 Patescibacteria group bacterium | reverse complement strand
CAGGAAAAAACATTTTATTTTTCAAAATCAGGATATAATACTCGTGAATTTACTTTTTATTTTAAAAGAGAAGATGCTAATTATGATGTATTACTAAATACTACAGATTCAAATATTGAATTTTTAGTAAAGGATATAAACAATAATATTTGGGACAGCAAATATTTAATGTTTAAAAAAATAAATAAAATAATAACTTCAACAAAAACAGATGGTGATGGATATACAACTGCATCACTACAACCGGATGGAAATTATACTGCTAATTTATATGACGCCAATGGAGATTTAATATATACTTATCAAAAAACAACAACACTAGTTAACAAACCAAAAGATGAGATAACTTTAACAGCAATTAGTCCCTATGATGTTTATGTTGGTGGATTATTAGGATATTCATTCACAAATCAAACTGCTGACTCACAATCATTTAATATTTTTGCAGGAACTACTGGTTTTTATTATTTTTCTGTTGTAGATTATAATTCAACACCAGCAAATAGATTATATATTCCAAGGCAATATTTTGTGCAGGTTCCAATGGGTTCAGGATATACATCAACAAAAATATATCAACCATATCTTTTGAAAAAAACAGATGCTGTTGTTCCAAAAATTGTTGTTTTAGATGAATTAAACAAACCAATTCAAGATGTTGACTTATTTATATCTAAATATATAAATAATGTTCTTACAATTGTAGAATGTGGTAAAACAACTGGTGTAGGCACCTTTTCATTTAGTGGTGAACTTTTACAATATTATTTTATAAATGTAATTTATAATGGGGTGGATAAAGGGACTTATAGGATACAGCCAAGAGATAGTTCAGATACTTTTATAATAGTGATAGATACTTCTTCAGTAACGCCAATAAATCAATCATTATTAATAAATGCAAATTTTAATAATACAAAAAAAAATATAAATATTAATGATTCAAACATAAATGTAAAAATAAAAGTTACACAAAACCAAAATTTAGCAACAAGTTACAATTTATATTTAATGCAAAATAACTCTATTAAATCATCAACAACTGGTGTAATAACTGGTTTAACAACCAATATTGATTATACCTTTCCTGCATCAGTAGTAGATAAAACAAATAAAAATTTAAATTTAAAATTAGTAGTAAATTATCCAGGAGGTTCAGAAACATTTTATTATACTATAAATTACGCTTATACAGAAAAAGGGTTATTATATTATGCACCATTAGTTGTGCAAGATTTAGGGCAGCCATGGGGAATAATACTATCAATAATATTAACAGCAATAATATTAGCCATATTGACATTTAGTGGGTTAGACATTAATAAAACAGCCATCTTGATTATTGGTATTGCTGTATTAGGTGTGTTTATGTTTTTAGGTTGGTTGGATGTTGGGATATCCGTCTTTGGTGTAGATATTGCAAGATTCTTTTATGCTTTAATGTGTTGTGCAGTAGTATATTTAATAATGAGAGGTGAGCAATATGCTTAATCGTATACTATTGTTTTTATTTGTATTACTTTCTATAAATGTGTGTTTAGTTGGATTAGGTGTTGCTAATGAACAAATGCTATATAAAATGAACATTTTAGATAAACCAGTTGATGATATATCAGAAGGTGCCAATGTAAATGTATATGGGGGACAACAGCAACAAATTAGTGGTTATGCTGTTGACAATCCAAATTATTTATCAACAGCACCAAGTTCAAAAGAAAGCAAGGCATCATTTGATAAGACAATGGGTTTGATATATGGTTTAACTATTGGATACTCAGCA
The DNA here is from genome assembly GCA_018053685.1 of Patescibacteria group bacterium. Taxonomy (GTDB): domain Bacteria; phylum Patescibacteriota; class Patescibacteriia; order JAGPKW01; family JAGPKW01; genus JAGPKW01. The sequence continues at coordinate 2,932 of JAGPKW010000076.1, read as the reverse complement.
ATATTTGTTTTATTAGGGTTACCTAGTTTATTAGTATTCTTATTAACAGCAATAATTGGAATCTTCCAAATATTTGCTATTTTTTATATGACTTCATATTTTATTGGGATATTTAGGGGGGCAAGTATATGATGTTACCAATATTAACCATAAATGATTTTATCACTGGTGGACTATCTAATATGTTTGGTAGTGCTGAACTATTTGCCTTTATAGTAATTATAATTATAGCCATAATAATGTTTTTAATAAATATACCTCCAATGTTTGTATTTATGTGTTCTGGATTAATAGCAATTGGTTTTTTTGCAACTGGAGGTATTGTTAAAACTATTATTGCGATTTTAGGGGTGGTATTAGGGACATTAATTGCTTTTGGAATATACAGCATATTTAAAAAAGGTGATTAATGTGGTAAGAAATGCCATAAGAAAATATAGGAAGTTTCAATATAAAACGGAATATATAGGTAGAGATCCATTATTTAAAACAGATGATTATGGAACTGCCAAAATGAGCATAGCAAGTAGGATTAGTCATTTAGAAGCAGAATATGTAAAAGAAAAAAATCCAATCCGTAAATCTGCTATAAAAGATGTTATAAATTCTTTAAGATTTTTAATAAAGTGATTATTATTGAAAGCAAAAGAAATTATTGCAATAATAATATTATGCATAATTTTTTTTATCCCTTTATTTTTAAGACCGGTTGCATATCCTGTTAATGGTATGGATAGTTATTGTTTCCTAAATTATATATGGGGAGTAACTAATCAAATTCCTGAATCTGCTCCACTATCTTATTTAGTCATGTCGGTATTACCTCCAAATATTTTATTTATAAAATTATTAATGTTATTAATTACTATATTTAGTATTTTAATCTTTTGTAAAGCAGGAGAACATATAAAACCAGGGTATTCTATTCTAATTGCTTTAATATTATTAAGTAACCTGTTTTTTAATAAACTTTTAATACGATTTGAAGATGATATATTTGGGTTACCATTTATTGCACTTTCCATTTATTTTATGGTTAAATATCTTTATAAAACAAATAAACAAGATAAAAAACAACTATATTTGTCTTTATTCTTTTGGGGGGTATCCTGCCTATTTTGGAAATTTAGTGTATATTTAATATTTTTATATCTTTTTTGGACAAATTTTAATATAGAAACAACGCTAATAAGTATTTTTACAGGAACTATATTTTACAAACAATTATGGAATGGTTTAGTTGGTAATTTATTAATAGTTGAGAATTCTCCAATAGTTGGAATATTGGTTTTATTTATACCAATGTTATTTTTCTTGTATTCTAAAAAAACCAATCCTAAATATGACACAATTAAATACGCTTTATGGTTTTCATTGTTATTACTTATACTAAATGTTAAATTTGTATTGCTTATATATCCTTTTTTAGCCATACATTATGTTTTAACTATTGAAAAACAGCCAGAAACCATTAAAATAATAAATTATATTGTCTTAATTGTTATTTTTTTAATAGCAACCATGCAGAATTTTACAGCACCACCAAATAACCAATATATTGACTTAATTCATGTAGCCCAATCAGAACAAAAATTAAATCCTAATAAAGAAATAAATGTTTCTTGGGATTTTGGATATTTATATTCCTGGGAAACTAAACAATACTATCCTATATATGGGCATATACAACCAACAATAGAGAAAGGGATAGTAATACAAACAAATGCAGAACCTAATAATTGCCCAATAATATATAAAAATAAAGTTGGATATGTTGAAAAATGTTAAGCAATGGTATTTTTTATTTCTTTTTTAAGTTTTTTATTTGAGAAATTATAGGCACGCACATATTCTTTTGCTCTACCCAATGGCAAACCTGTATATGTATGTACTAATACAGGATCAACTAACCCTTTATTTGTTAATAGATCCTCTTTATTTTTATCTATAAATCCAGCAACCTCCATATAAGACATTGCTCTTTTTTCTTTACTTCTTTCTTCTAATACCTTTAATTGTTTATCATAATATCCACTTAAATAGTCATTTTTCATTTTTTTATATTTTTTATCCATGTATCTTGGTATATTTCCTATCCAAACAGGATCCACTATATAATGCACATCATCTTTATTAAATCTAAAAAAGGTGCCTTTTGCAATTGCATTGGAATAAAACCTATTGCCATATGTATCTTTGGTATGGACATTATATTCTAAGTTTTCAAATTTTGCATTTATTAAATTTCGTTCATAATCAATAAAATTACATGTTAATCTTGCATCCCTTAATTCTCTACCTTGCAAAACCAATTGTTGTTCTAATGGTAGTGATGCCATAATTATATTTTGTTTATATCTACAGGTTGATGCTGTTAAGGTATATATTTGCCCAATCATATCCCATGATTTAGAATTTGCTTCAATTTCTATCTCATCAAATATTACCACCTTTCCAGGTTCTGTTTTTGGATCAGTTTCTTTAATTAATTTTGTAAAGCCTTCTGTTGTAAATACAACTTGTGTCTCGACATCAAAATTTCTTTCTAATGTTTTTTTATCAACTTGTAACTCATAAGCCATTTTTAATAAGGCAGTTGTTTTTCCAGAGCCAGGTTTACCAACGGCTGTAAGGTTATAATTAAGATCCTGAAACCTTTTACAATATATATATGTATAAATCCCTCGGGTAATATCTGGCATTTCTGCAATATGTTGTGGGATATTTACTTCTTTTTGGTTCCATAATTTTAATGTTGTAAATTTAGTCATAATGACGCACTTATTTTTCTTTCAATTTTTATTCCAAATGCTTTAAACTTTATAGAAATTAATTCTTGTGCGTTGATACATAATCTAATAATACTTGCTTTATCCTCTCGATCTAAACTTATTCTATTGTCACTTAATTTTCTTTCTAATTTATCTTTAAT
>JAGPKW010000075.1 GCA_018053685.1 Patescibacteria group bacterium | reverse complement strand
GATACAACTATCATGGAAGATATGAATATATTCCAGTTTCTTCATTAGAAAAAGTTACAGAAATCATTGCGAAATTATCTGTTATTTGGACAGATTATGCAATAAAAAATTATTAATGATTTAAAAAGATAGCATTAGAATATTAAAAGAATATTAAAAGATAGTATCATAATACTTTAAAATAATTTTTAGTTGCATTAGAATATTTTATAAAAATTTTTTTGATGAAGCAGAATATTTTAAAAAATTTTTAATTATTAATAAACACAAATAAAATTTATTGTTTAATTTTTTTATTGGAACAGATGTGATTTAACTGCTATTTATCAAAGTTTATTCACTATGAAATTTTGTTAACAGACTGAAATAATTTATTGGTGGAGCATGGCAGGATATATTAATTTATATATACTAATAATAAAATCATTTTACCTCTTTACATAATCTCACTCTGAGGGATAAGTAATTGTAATTTTTTTAGTTAAATTATCCCAATCAACTTTACACCCTAAACTTTCAGCAACAAATCTTATTGGTAACATGGTTCTTCCCTGAATTATTAATGGTACCACATTAGGATTATCATTATCTATAAAAATATAATTTTCATTAACTTTTGCCACATTTTTATTTATCCATAATTCAATTATTGTATTCTTTAATATTACTGTTACTTTCTTTTCATTACCATTCCATTCAACTTCTGCTCCAAGTGGTTCAGCTATCCATCTTATTGGCAAATAAGTTCTTTCCTCTATTATTTTAGGTGGAACATTAATCTCTTTGGGTGAATCATTAATATAGATTATATTACTCCCTATATATAGAACCATCATTATTTTTTTGATATATTCGACTTTGTAGTTTTTTATAAATTTATTTCCAGCATAATCTTCTAATTCGAAAGTTAGAATATTAATACCTTCATTTAAATTTATTGAATAACTAAAATTAAAATTATTAGTGAAGCTAATTTCTTTTTCATTGATTTTGAGAAATTTAATTTTATTTGAATTATCTGATAAAACTCCAGATAAATTTATTGCCGATGTATAAACTTTTTCAGGAATTTTTATGTTAATTTCTGGCGGTAACATATCACAAAATAAATCAATAGTATTCTCTTTTAAATTTCCATTTTTATCAATTGCTTTTATAATAATGCTATTTATTCCCTCAATTAAATTGATATCATATTCGAACTCTCCAGTGGTCAAAAAAGCTATTTCTATCTCATTTATATATAATTTATCGATTCCACTTTCTAAATCATATACTCTTCCAGTAATTTTTATAGATTTTTTATTAATATAATCTCCTTGTTGAGGATAGAAAACTTCAATTGAAGGAGGATTTTCATCTTTTATGGGAATTTTGACTTTGATAATATTTGATGGTTCTGAATAATTTTCCATATAATCAAAACTTTCTACATAATAATAATATGTCAAACCAGGTATTACATTTTTATCCATATAATTTAATACATTCTTATCAACTTTATCTATTAAAATCATATTTTCAACTGACTCACCCCTGAATACTGCATAACCTTCAATCGGATATATGCCCTCTTTTGATTTTTCCCAATTTAGATTTGGGTATATATCCACAATATTAAATTTTAAAAAAGGTTTTTCTGGTAAGATTAAATCAGAATTAAATTTAAATATACCACTACCATTTGTTCCAATGTAAAGATTTTTATTATTATCAAATACCATAGTATTAACTATATGATTAGTCAAACCATTAGTCATCGATAACCATATTTTTTTATTAATATCATAGAAATATACTCCTCCATAACCGCATACATATAGATTCCCTTCTTTGTCATGGATAATCGAAAATATTTTTGAATCTTCTAAATTTAAACTTTCCCATGTTATTCCTTTATCTTTTGATTTGTGAGCACCTAAATCTGTACCAACATAAATTGTATCTTGATCTATTAAATCAATACTATATATATTACCCTCAAAATCTTTAATTAGAATCCACTTATCTTTTTCGTCTTTTTTATAAAGACCATTTTTTGTTCCAGCATACAATATTGACTTGTTAGAGGGTTCAAATGCTAAACTATATACATTTATATTCTTTAAACCAATATTTTCCCATTCATTACCACCATCTTTAGATATCAAAACACCATTATCTGTTCCCATATAAAGACATTCAAGATTATCATTATCGAGTAAAATTGTATATACATTATTTCTTTTATCAGATAATGGTTCATAAATTTCATTTTTCAGATAATTATATTTATAAATACCATAAACAGATCCGATAAATATTGTATCTGAATTATTTAAATCTGGGGCTATGCAATTTATTGGTAAATCATAATATGAGATAATTTTCCATCTTTTCTCATCTAAACCATAAATTCCAACATAACCATTTATTGTGCCAAAATATAATTTATTTTTAATTAATATTGATGAGGTGATATGAATACCTGAATCTATTGGTGGGATACCATTAATAATCCAGTAGCCTTCATCAGTATATATATTAAATATATACACATATAAATCTGTTGAGATAATGAATTCATTTGTTTCATTTATAAATATCGCTGAATTTACTTTAGTAATATTTTTTGGTAAATTCTTCTCTTTCCAATATTTGCAATCATTATTTGTGAATAAACAAATGGCAAATATAATTGGACGAAATCCATGACCAGGTAAAACACCATATCCAAAGGCATAAATATTATTAATATCATCTGGATTAGAAATGATATTTGTGAAAGTGTAAAATTTATATATATCAGGGTCAATGTCTAATGCTTTTTCCCAAGTTTTGCCACCATTGTTTGATTTAAATATTCCAAACATATCTGTTCCAACATAAATTTTATTGTTATCTTTTTGATTTATTTCTATTGAATAAACAGGATAAGTTTCTAAACCAATAATTTCCCAACTTAATCCTGCATCAATAGATTTATAAATTCCTATAGATCCTAAATAAATTGTTTTGTTATCTATTGGATCAATTTTTAAACTTGACACACTTATATTAGATTTTTTCTTAAATTCTAATTTATTTTCATTTTCATAATCTGAAATATAAAAACCTTTATTTGTACCTAAATATAAAAATTTATTATTATTTATTTTATTAATTTTGATTGAATAAATAATTGAATTTAAATCTAAACCTTTATCTATAGCATGAAAATTTTTTCCAAAATCATTAGATTTAAAAAGTCCATAATTTGTGCCTACAAAAATTGTATTAAAATTATCCTTATCTATCTCAATTGAGTAAATATAATAATTGTCAAAACCAATTCTTTTCCATAAGAAATCTTTATATTTTAAATATAGTCCATTAAATGTACCCGCGAATATAACATTTTCGTTGATATCTAATGTTTTAACTGTTAAGATATTTTTTGGATCTTCAATTGTTATAAAGCTTTTACCAAAATTATAAGATAAAGAAAAACCTCTATCTTTTCCTATTAAAATTGTAGAATTTTTGTCTATTTCAATAGTTAGAATTTTCTTAGCAGAAATATTTAATATAGACCAATTTTTTCCAGAATCAATAGATTTATAAATTTCTCCTTTATCAGAACCTATATAGATAATTTTTGGATCATCCATATCCATTGCAATTGTTAAAATTTCAGATTTTATGGTTTTAAAAATCCTCTGCCATGTTAAAGATCTATCTATTGATTTGAATACTCCAAAATTTGTGCCTGCATATATAATTTTCGAATCATTATAATCAATTTTTATAGTATTAACTTTACATTCATTTAATCCAACTCGAGTCCAGTTTAAACCTGAATCAAAAGATTTATAAATCCCATAATATGTACCAATATAAATCTCATTAGGATTATTAGGATTAATCTCTATTGAAAAAATATCTTCAACCTCAATTTTTAAATTCGAATCAATATCTATATATGACCAACTATTTCCACCATCATATGAAATATTTAAACCATGTTTATAAACACCAGCAATTAATTTATTTGAATCAACTGGGTCAATAGCTAATGATAAAATATCATTATCAAGATTTCCTATCAATGACCAGTTTTTTCCTCCATCATTTGATTTATAAATTCCAATGTCACTACCTAAATATAAAATTTTATTATTATTTTGAGGTATTTCTATATTATTTATAAAATGAGTTATTAAACCATTATTAATTGGTATTAAAGTATCTCCGTAATCTTTTGATACATATATTCCTTCACCCCATGTCCCAAAATAAATTTTATCTTCACTTGCTTTAATTGCTCTAACTTGTGAAAAAACAAAATTTAAATTTATGGGAGTCATAATACCATTTTTTGATGGAATATTATTTTCATCACTATATAATATTTTAGAAGAAGAATTCAGGTTTTGTATTGTAAATATAAGTAAAAGAGTCAGAATAAAAAATAATTTTAAATGTTTCATATTTAACTTCCTCCAATAATTTTTTGGTGGAGCAGACGGGATTTGAACCCGTGACCTCCTGAGTGCAAATCAGGCGTTCTCCCACTGAACTACTGCCCCTGAAAAATCTTTTAATATTATAACATAAAAGAGATATTTTTATGAATCTTAAAATATCAATTTTTAAAACTGACACTTAAGAATTATTTTTAGAATTCGATAAATATTATATAATCCTTTTTATTTTTACATAAAATTTAGTTATGATAAAATTTAATTTATGAGTAAAATTGTT
>JAGPKW010000074.1 GCA_018053685.1 Patescibacteria group bacterium | reverse complement strand
AAAAATCTTTAATTTTTCATTAATATCCTTAACTTTTTTTAGTTCTGTGAGTAAATAATATTTATCATCTATACCTAAAAGCCTTTTAAGACCATCAAATAATACTGGTATTAAGTTTGATGTATCTCTCCGCATGGTTTTGATATAATATTCCACTTCTATTCTTAACATATCTTTATCCCATAAACTACACAGTTCAGCAACTTCTCTGTAATGCTCTAAACTGTAATCCTCACAATACTCGTAAAAATCTTTTACTTCTTTGGTTAGAACAATTCTCCCATTAGAAACAAAGAACTTTCTATTCTTGCTTGGTGGTATCGGTAATATTATTAGCATCCTTCCACTCTCCTATCAAAAATAATGATTTTACTTTGCCTGTTTTCTTTGCAGTTTCTGAAGCCCAATCAAGCCAAGATTTACCAAACTTTTTTACTTGATATTCTATAATAGCAAAGAATATCACTTTATTCATATGACTTTTGTGACATTTTACACATAATTCGATTAAGTTTTGTGGTTCATCTACAATTTCTTTGTTTCTTCCAAATATATGATGTAATTCTGTTATTGCTATAGTTCTACAAGCACTGCAATAATTATATTTTTTAAATACTTTACTCATTGGATATTTCATAAACTTTTCTCCATTTAATTTTTATATTGCCATTATTAATAGCAATAATCCCAATTTTTTCAAATTCTCCTAAAATAGATTGAACCACATAAGGACATATTTTAGTAAACATTGTAATCTCTTTAATATTAATAGGTTTATTTGTTAAAAGCAGTGCCGATATAGCATAGACAATGCTTGAAGTAGTAATTTTATCTTCACTTGTTCCATATTCTAAAGCATCAATTACTTTAATAAATAAGTTTGCTTTATTACTTAACATTATGCCTCCTTAAAATATTTTGTATCTCGGTCAAATGCCAATTCAACAATTCCCTCATCTCCCCATTCTTTGTTCTTTTTTATAAATAAAACAGCATCAACATCTTTGCCTTTATCAAGCCTTCTTTTTACTTTCCATTTATCATCTGCTCTCCATAATATTATTACATTTGTAGCTAAGTTTGCAATATGTGATGTTCCATATATGTCAACTTTATCAGGTATTCTATCATCCGTTAGACCTTTGCGTGGATGAGTTATTAAGTGAATATGGCAGCGATAATCCTTTGCAAAAGATATCAGCCTTGACATAAAGTCTTTTTGTTCTCTTAGTTCATCTTCGTTGCTAAACTGTATTCTCATTATGCTATCTATAATAAATGTATTAACGCCGTATCTTTTAACTGCATATTTAAAATTATCAATTAGTTCTTCTTGTTTAACCTCACCATAAGCATCTATAATGTAAATATAATCATTTAAGGCATTTATTGCAGTTTTGACATCAGATGCATCTATCTCTATTTTTTTTGTATATTGCCTTACAATCCATCTAATTAACCTTTCGGCTGTCATTTCTAATGTTGCAATGCAAGTTCTATGACCTTTTTCTGCTAAATCTATAGCTATTTGGTTTAAAAGCGTGCTTTTGCCAGCTCCATTCATTCCACACCAAACAGTAACTTCTTCTCTTCGCCAACCCCTCAATATATCATTTAGCTTATTAAATGGAGTGGGTATTCCATAAACATCTAAATTATTCTGAATTTTATTAATAACCTCTTCTTTGTGCTGCTCAAGTGTTGAGAATATTGTGGGCGGACAATCTCTTGCATCTGTTATTAATGATATTATGGTATCTGCAGGAACATCATTAATTAAACATTCATTTATATCCTTCATAGGTATTTCAATAATTCTACATCTCTCTCTACCAAGTCTATTTGCTACTTTTTGAGTTGCTTCTCTCCCTGCTTTATCATTATCAAAACACAAATAAATAAGACTAAATTTATCCAACCACTCCCAGTCTAATTCAATCCAAGTCAAATCACTACACCCGCTGGGAACTGATACAGCATTAAATCCATATTCATTAAAGGCAGCTACATCCATCTCTCCTTCTGTAATAATTAAGAAATCAAAACTTTGTATATTATCTTTATTATAAAGCGGTCGCTTGGCTCCAGATATAGAAGACATCTTATGCTTCTCAATAATATTTCTATATTTTACATTTACCAATTCTCCATTTTCAAAGTAAGGTATCGCAAGTGTGTAATCATCCCTCATACCAAGTTTAAGTTTTTTAATTGTTTTATCTGTTATTTTTCTCTTGTAAAGCCATTGCAGAACTTCTCCCTCTGGTTCTTTAATTGTAATATCAGGAAGAACATACTTTTTTTGTGAGCTGTCTATTTTTGCTATCTCTTTATTTAAGTGTAACGGATTATCTTTCAACTTTCTTTGAAATTCATACCAATTTCCAGAAACACCACATTCGTTTTTTCGCAAACAATTGAAATATCCAGTTTTAAGATTAATAGCAAAATGATTTTCTGTATCATCGCAAAATGGACAGTTCATTACTGCTTCATACCCATCTTCCCTTTTTACAACAGTGAACTTAAATCCCTTTAAAGTTAAATATTCTCTAACAGTCATTTTTTTTATTCCTTTTTATAAAAATTTGCATTGTTTCTCCTAAAATTTAGTCGTAATCTGTATAATATTCTTATTGCATTACTGGGTAATCTACACACAGTTTGAAATTTGTAAATTACCCTCGTAAAAATGTATCCTGTGTGTAAATTACCTTTTCCTATGTGTAAATTACCCTCGCCTGATGAATAGCTGTTTTCTGGTATCAATTTCTGAAAAACCTTAATGTCCATTTTACCAAGTGCTATATGTAAATTACCCTTTATAGATGTAGAGGCTATTTTCGGCTGATTGATTATTGTATCCATTTTTTCTTTTTAATTTCCTTATATATTTCTATACCTTTATTGCCAAACAGCAATAAGAAATCTGTTTCATTACATTTTTCGCCTATTCTTCTCCAATGTCTTATTATACTGATATCGTTTGTGAATAATGCATAAGCAAGGGCTATAAGTTTCTTCTGTTTTTTGTTTGGTCTATTTTTAAGAAACCTAAGATACTGTTGGTCTACTTTAAATATTTCGCCACTTTTATATTGAAATACAATTTTATTATGCATCCTTTTAGTTTCAACCATTTTTTCATTTATGCAATCCTTTATGGTATTTTTTATTTTCTCAATTAATTCTTGACTTCCATATGTATTCTGAATAAAGTTTTCATAAACATTTCTCATCACAAATAAATATCTATAGCAAAACATTATGTCTGTTATACTTAAGTTATTAAATTTATACAATATCTGTAGAATATCTGTCTTCATTGCTCCTCTTTTGTAAACATCGGATTCGTCCTTTATAATTCTGTCATTTACATTTATTCTTTTAATATCTAAAACTACACCTGTATCAGCATACCATAAGCTTACAAATTCTGAGAGCAAATAATACTTAGTAGTGCCCCCTGTAATGTAATTTTTTACTCTGCCAAGTATTTTTTTAACCCTTGCTGGATGGAGCCCTATACTAAGAAGCTGTTTTTTACCTACATAAATAGCATTCACTTTAGTCTCTCTTTTAACAATTTTTTACCTATATATAATCTTTTTTTTACTGTTCCTTCTGCTATATTAAATTTTTCAGCTATTTCTTTACAGCTTAAACCTTCTATATAGTGTTGCCAAATTACCAAGCTATATTTAGCTGGCAGTCTTTTAATGCTTCGCTTTATCTCATCTTCCATTAAATAATCATCTTCACTTTTGCAATTTCTCCTCACATAAACACTTTTAGCTTTATCCTCTGTATTGCTTTTTTTAGTTTTGTTATAAACTGCATTCTTTAAAACCTCATAAGCCCAAGCAAAAAAAGGTGTGCCTTTACTGATATTAAATTGTTCATAAGCCTTCAAAAAAACATCTTGGACAATATCTTCGGCATCGCTATAATTCTTAGTCATATGATACGCTATATTCAGCAATTCCTCTCTGTATTTTTTGTATAATTCGTTAAATGTTTTTTCATCCATATCATATTATCCCGCCCCCGTCAAGTGAATGAAGTTTTCGGATATTAGCACATATAGTTTTTCCAACTCCCACATACTTCTTCACTCTGCTAAATTTATTTTTCCCTTCAATTAATTGTATTCGCAACATAGCTAACTCTTTATGGTATACTTGTTTTAAGTCTTCTATTTTAGTTTCTATCTCAGAGACATCATCTGCTAATTTCGCCTCAATTATTACAACTGTTGGCAATAATGCATTAATTTCTGGCATATTTCTTTCTCTTAATGCATCTTGAAATCTTTTAATTATTACGTCCTGGTCTTTAAAAATTTCTTCATCTTTATAATAATCTTCTACTTGTTCCATTTAATCCTCCTTTTTTATATTTAAAGTTAGTTTCTCTCGGCTACTTCGCCCAGATAGATATCATACACTTTATTTTTGCCCATTTCATCTGCTCCAATTTGCTTTTTGTAAATTTTATAAGATTTGATGCCCGTATTTGAGATATATTCTTCATAAATAATATCTTCTGGTTTGTCAAAAAGATAGGTAGCACCTAAAGTAATCAATGCCCCTATAGCCATTCCTATGCATAGATTAAACATTTTAACCCCCTTTCTTTAAGCATTCTAAGATTGCATCAACTATACCTTCAAATATCTTTGTGCGTTCAGAGTTTTCATTTAGAGAAGCTACCCACAGACTAAATTTGTTGAGTGAATCATTTGTAAC
>JAGPKW010000073.1 GCA_018053685.1 Patescibacteria group bacterium | reverse complement strand
TAAGATATACTAAATATTCAATGTCTAAAGGACAGAGTATATCTAACAGTATAAACATCGCATATAAATTAATAAGTTCTAAAATAAAAGAATAATGGTAATACAAATAATAGCTACAATAATAATACTAAGTATCTTTTCACAATTGATAAGAAAGATATTAAAAGATAAAGCATCATTAACAAAAATAATATTTTGGGTATTATTCTGGGGTATATCATTAGTAATAATATGGTTACCTAAAGAAACAATAGATAATATAGGGAGTATATTTGGTGTAGGAAGGGGTATAGATGTATTAGTATATTTATCAATAATATTACTCTTCTATTCTAACTTTAAACAAACAGAAAGAGTAGACAAATTAGAAAAAGAGATTACTAAATTAGTTAGAGAAATTGCGAAAAAACAAATCAATTAATATTTCCTACACAATTTATGCTAAAAAACAATCTACCTAAGGCATCAGTAATAATACCTGTATACAATGCTGAAAATACATTACATTATTGTATAGATAGTATCTTAAAGCAAACCTACAAGAATTTTGAAATAATCCTTATCAATGATGGATCAAGAGACAAATCTCTAAATATAATGAAAGAATATAAAAAGAGATACCCAGATAAAATACAAATATATGATCAACCCAATCTAGGTGTAGCAGAAACAAGAAACAGAGGAATTAAATATTCAAGTGGAAAATATCTCTTCTTTGTAGATAATGATGATTATATTGATAATAACTATATAGAGACATTTATAGACAGCATAGAAAAAACAAGTACAGATGTGGTTATAGGAGGATATAGGAGAGTAAAGCCTGATGGCAAGATTGAATATGAAAGGAAAACAAACAATTCAGAATGGTTCAAATTCACAACATTAACTCCATGGGCAAGAGTGTACAAAAAATCTTCACTATTAAAAAATAATCTTAAATTTCTAGAAGTTAATATCGGTGAAGATGTTTATCTCAATATATTAGCAAACCTTTCTCTAAATATATCTATAATTGAATATACTGGATACAATTGGGTGAACAGAAAGACTTCTACATCTAATACTTTACACAAAGGTCTTAACAAATCAGTCGAAATTTTCCCAATGCTTAATGCAATAAGAAATGATACAAAAAACCTTAAGCTAAATGAACAAAACAAGGAATTCTTAGAATATTTTTTTATAAAAACAGTAATTTTTTATGTCCTTTATTCAGGGCGAGGTGTTAAATATGAGTTTATCAAGAATATCAACTCAAAATTATTTAAATGGCTAACACAAAATTACCCTAATTACAAAAGGAATAAACAAATAAGAATTATGAGACCACAGGGAGAGAGATTTACCACAAGATTTATAATCTGTTTTTACATTCTTTTACAGAATCTAAAAATTGAAAAACCGTTTTTGTTTCTATATAGTTTAATCAAATAAAGATAAAAAGCATAATTAAAGAAGTTAATAAAAATGTATGATATACTTGTTTTCTCTTTGTTTTATAAACCTCATATAGGAGGTGTAGAAAGATATGTTGAAAATTTCTATCAAAATACTAAAGGGGAAAAAACTCTTATCCTCACCTCTATGTTTAAAACAAATCTTCCTAGGCAAGAAAGCGATAATGTTGATATCTTAAGAATAGACAGTATCGAAATCATTAAAGGAAAATATTTCATTCCTTCTATAACTGGTATTAAGCAAATTAAAGATGTGTTCTCAAAGCAAATAACTTCTCAGGCAGAAGTGCATACACATACTCGTTTCTATTTTACGAATGTTATTGCCACATACTTTGCAAAAAAATATAAACTCAAACATTATCATTTTGAACATGGATCTTCCTTTGTAAAGGATGGTCCATTTTATGTAAGAATATTTGCATATATTTTTGATAAAACATTTGCAAAATATGCCTTAAAAAATTCTCAATTAATATTTCCTGTTAGTGAAAGTGTGAGGGATTTCTTAAATAAAAATTATAAGAATATAAAATTAGGACCAACAATATATAATTCTTATGATTTTACTAATAAAGAATTCAAATATAAAAGTAAACCAAAGATATTAAAACTCATATTTGTAGGAAGAATTATTAAATCCAAGGGAATATATGAATTAATAAATGCATGTAAACTCCTATCAGAAAACAATGTTAAATATATCCTAACCATAATTGGAGATGGATCAGAAAGAGAAAACATAGAGGAATATATAAGAAAACATAATCTTAGAAATAATGTAGAAATTAAAGGTGAACTTTCCTATGAACAAGTACAGAAAGAATATACAAAAAATGATATATTTATCAGCCCTTCTTATTCTGAGGGGTTTGGACGAACCTGCTTAGAAGCCCTTGCTAATAACCTAATTGTAATTGCAACTGATGCTGGTGGTACAAGAGAAATAATACCAAAAAATAAATTAATAAAATTAAATGAGTTATCTCCTGAAATAATAGCAGAACATATAATTTCTTCTTGGAATAATTGGGAAGAGGAACAAAAAGAATTTGCAAAAATATTCCAGAATGCAAAAGAGAAGTTTAATATACAAGATAATATAGACTCATATTACTCATCAACTAGTAACACTTAATAAGCCGATAAACAGCTGAGTTACCATTCTCAAACAGAATAATAAATCTTCCACTATTTATTAATTCTTCCCTATTACCCAACCAAGTATCAAATACAGGTTTAGACCCTTGATAATAATATTCAAAACCTCTATTTACCAATTCATTTATAGCATCGCAATCATTCTTATTCTCCTTAACTCTATAATACAATTTAGTATTCAAATCTGTATCAATAGATCCATAATCATAAAAAGGAGAAGAAATACTCCTACCTGTAAAAACCTCTAACCATCCACCAGCGTCTGTAGGAGCAGGAATATGACTATTCCCCCAGCTAGTGTTTATCAATATTTTTGAATCAGAACTCACATTGTCTTTAATCCAATTAAATGCTTCAATGTCGGAACTAGAGACCATATTATGAGTCTCACTTCTATTATAGAAAGTCTTATACATCTTAAACGCTAATAATGGTGTTATCAAGATGAAACATATCAATACAATATTCATTAATACCTTTAAATTAAATTCTTCTTTGACAAATTCATATAAAAAGTTAAATGCAAATCCAGAAAACAAATAGAAAAATAAAAATAAAGAAATACCAAATGTTTCAATAATTATCCATAACGAAGACACTCCAAATATCCAAAGAACACCTACTGAAAGAACAGATACCCAAAACCAAAGGACAAGTATTAGTATATTTGAATTCTTGAATGCCTTTATACTTCCAATTAACAGACCAAGTTCTGTTCCAAATGTAAGTAATACTGTAAATACTGGTAAAGTTGTTGTGAATCTATCCGATATGTATTTGACATATCCTTTTACATTTCCCCAAAAATCTATAGGAATCGTAAATAAAGGAACTGAATTTGCTGACATTACCGAATCATTTGATTGCTCTATCAAGTATGGATATGTTTTATACATAAGTAAGAAACCGAGCAATATCCCAATACCAATCAGCAAATTCTGCAACCAATTCTTTTTTATATCAACTAAAAACACAACGAACAAAAGAATACATGCAATTACTGCGAGAGGATAATGAGTAATAAATATTGCAAAGAAAGCCAATGCCGATATTAAAATATTTTTCCAGTCACTCATTTTTCTACTTTCAAATAACAATAATGCAATAAAAAATAAGATACTAAAAGCAACAATCAACGAATTCTTTCCAGCATTAATAAATAGTAATGCAGGCATATCTCCAAGACACAATAGCAAGGCTGAAGACAATGCCCATACTGGTTTATTAAACACCTTCTGTATAAATATATATGCAATAATACCAACATAAGCATTAAAAAAATTGGTCTCAAAAAGGATCTGCCTCGCTACATCAAAACCATTAAACATAGTAGAGAAAGCACCAAGAATATGTATACCAGGAGAATAGAAATACTCTATTAAACCAGTATTCATTATCTGTTTTGCAAAATACGTATGAGTAATTGGATCATGAAGACCTGGAACATAGAAATTTCTAATGGATAGTATCTTTGCTACAGCAGCAAATGCAAAAATAAGCAATGCAACATAATCAAATTTTGATATCTTTAAATTCAAGTTCCCTTCCTCAAATATCTTTTTCCATACAAATAACGCAGTAGATAGGACAACGAAAGCAATACCGACAGATATTGTTAACTTGATATCACCGAATGCAAATAGAACCGTAAAAGGAAGAAATACTGAAATAAATAATACTGGAGATAGGAGGAAATGGATTAATACATTAAACTTTTTATTAAAGAAAAACAAACTCCATCCAAATCCCAAAATCCAAAATAATCCATATACAGCCAAATGTACATTAAAAAAAATTAAAACTATAGAAATTAACAAAGAAAAAAGATAAATAAAGTAATATAGGTACTTATCTTTTAATCCTAAAATCTTCATGTGTATAAGATAAGTTTATATTATAAAATGGATCTCTACCACCCATACACTCAATATACTGTGGCCATTTCTTTCTTAACTTTATAGCATTAATCTCATCTCTCTCCAACCCCTTGTCCTCAAACCTGCTTACAGATTCATAATGTATTAATTCAGAGTAAGGAGTATATACATTATATAAACCCCTCTCAAATGTAGCAATTACTCCCTCTTTTCTTATATGAACACACTCTTGCCTTGTTGCCCAGTTCTTTACTTGA
>JAGPKW010000072.1:1911-4758 GCA_018053685.1 Patescibacteria group bacterium | reverse complement strand
CCAACACCAACAAACATTTCAACAAACTCTGAACCTGATATAGTAAAAAAAGGAACATTTGCTTCTCCAGATACAGCTCTTGCAAGCAGTGTTTTTCCAGTACCTGGCGACCCAATCAACAATACACCATGAGGTATCTTTGCACCCATATCTATGTACTTTTTTGGATTTTTTAAAAAATCAACAATCTCTTGTAATTCATCTTTAGCGTTTTCATTTCCAGCAACATCATTAAAACTAAACTTTTGTTTATTTTTATCAACTTCTTGAAGGTTGCTCTGCGCAAAACTTAATGTTTTATTAGCATTACCATTGGCTTGCCTTAGCATTAATATTATGAAAGCAATAATGAATATTAAAGGAAGACCAAATAAAGTTATTAAATTTATTATAAGATCACTAGAGGAGCCATTTTCTATATTGATTTTTATATTTGATATTTTATTTGTATCTACAGAATAATTTTTGAACAAATCCCCCAAAGTTTCATTTGTTTCTTTATAGAAATATTGGATACTCCCATCATCTTTTGTAATATTGACCTTATTATTTATAACACTTATTTCTTTTATTGTATTATCATTAATCTCTTGTATAAACTCATTTGTTGTTATTTTTGTTGTCTGTTGTGGTTTATAAAAATTAAAAATTAAACCAAGTATAATAAGGACCGATATAAATGCTATTAAATTTTTCCATAATATTGAATTCTTTTTCATTTTTAACATATTTAAGTATTCATATAATAATTATAGACTTTATATCTAAATTAGTCTATGTATATATTAATAAAAAATTCGCTTTAAGAAAAAGCGAATTTCCCCTATCTACCATTAAGAACATCTTTTAGCTTTTTCCCTGCTTTAAATTTTGTTACCCTTGTTTCAGGGACATTTATAATGGTTGACGGATTCCTTGGGTCCACGCCACGTCTTGCATGCCTAGTTTTAGCAACAAATGATCCAAACCCAACAATACTGACCTTATTATTATTTTTTAGTTCACTTATAAAAGTATCAAATATTGTTTCTATTATATCTTCTGCTTGTTTTTTTGGCATTTTAAATTTCTCAGATATAATTTCACAAAGTTGTGCCTTATTCATGTTGTTTTAGTTAAATTTTAGTTATTTTATTTAAAGTTAGTTAAATTATATCTTAGTAGGAAAATAAGTCAAGTTTTTTAAATTTCTATAATTCTATCTAATCTTTTAGCAGATATCACGGTTTTATTACTTATATCATATTCAACTAAAACAGAATTAAATATTGCAGTGCCAGTCTCTGGAAATTCATGTTTTACTGGTATTTGATATAAAAAATTTTCTATTATATTTTTAAAATCAACACCTAAACTAGAATTTTTAGCCCCTACCATTCCTATATCTGTTATGTAAAAATGCCCATTATTTATATCTAGATCTGCTGTTCCAACATGAGTATGTGTCCCAAATACGATATTTGCTCTATCTTTTACATATTCAAAGAATGTTTTCTTCTCACTTGTTGCTTCTGCATGTATATCAACAATAATACAATCTATTTTTTTCCTTTTATTTTCATTATATATCTGATCGAATTTTCTAAATGGACAATCAGGATTATTCTTCATAAAGACTCTTCCAAGTAAGTTTATAATTAATATTTTGTAGTTTTTAATCCTTACTATTTTATATCCATCGCCAATAACACCATCAGGGTAATTTGCTGGTCTGATGATATTATATTTTCCAGAGAATACATTGTTTAAGTCGCTAGCATTTTTAAAGACATGATCTCCTGTTGTTAAAAAATCAACACCACTTTCATACATCTCGGAAATTGTGGCGACATTAACTCCATCTCCATGAGCTAAATTTTCTCCATTGGCTATAATATAGTCTATTTGGTATTGTCTTTTAAGTTTTGGGAGTACCTCATCAATAGTATCTCTGCCCATTTTAGCAACAATATCGCCAATTAATAAAAATTTTATAACCATAATAAAAATATTATAGTTTTTATATTACTTCATTTTATTAAATTTAACAATAATAAAAAACGAGCTTAAACTCGTTTTTTATCTTGCATATTCTATTATTCTTTTTTCTCTAATCATTGTGATTTTTATTTCCCCAGGATATTTTAATTCATTTTCAACATCAAGTGCTATTTTTTTGGCTAAATTTAGTGCTTCTAGATCATCACTAGCTTCTGAGTCAACAAATATTCTCAATTCCCTTCCTGCAGATATTGCATAAGCTTTCTGTACTTTTTCATTTCTTGTTGCAATTTCTTCTAAGTCTTCGAGTCTTTGCATATAGTTTTCAGTCGTATCTTTTCTAGATCCGGGTCTAGCACCTGATATTTGATCAGCAACTTTGACTATTACAGCTTCAAGGGTTGGTGGCATATCATCATGGTGCGTTGCAATTGGGATTATAACATTTTCTGGTAAATTAAATTTTTGTGCAATGTTTTTACCAATTTCAGGATGCGTCCCCTGAACTTCATAATCAACTGCCTTACCTATATCATGTAATAACCCACCTTTTTTAGCAACTGTGACGTCTGCTCCAACCTCATTAGCAATGAGCCCACTAATAATTGCAACTTCTATGGAGTGTTGTAAAACATTTTGACCATAACTAGTCCTATATTTTAGCCTACCTATTATTGAGATAAGCTTTGGATCTATCCCAGCAACCCCAACTTCAGCTATCGCTTCTTCTCCAGCCTTTCTAATATCTAATGCTAATTCATTTCTTGCCCTATCAACAAATTCTTCTATTCTAGCTGGTTGAATTCTACCATCAGCTATTAAATATTCTAAAGCTCTTTTTGCAATATGTCTCCTAATTGGATTAAA
>JAGPKW010000072.1:0-1811 GCA_018053685.1 Patescibacteria group bacterium | reverse complement strand
TCATTCTTTGCATCATTAATAATTTTTATTGACTGTTCTTGTGCTTGTAATAACAAGCTTTGTTGTCTAGCCTTAGCCTCTTCTACAAGTTTTTTTGCCTTTTCTGTTGCAGAATTTAATGTGCTTTCTGTTTTTTTCTTGTTATAAAAAAAACCAACGATTGCACCAATTACTAAGCCTAAAACAACTAATAGAAAGTCATTCATATAAAAGCCTTTCTATTAGGATAGAGCTATTTTATAAACATGCCCCCTTTTATAAAATTGTTTTACTTATTTAATAAGCTCAAAAATCCTAAATAAGTTAATTAAATATAATCTATTCAACAAATATTATTTTTTCATCATTAATTATAAATATAATAAATATATTACATTTTGTAAATATATAAACATAAAAATGAGAGATATTAGCCTTTTTATAATACTATATCAATAAGCCCATAATTTTTTGCATCCTCAGCTGTTAGATAATAGTCTCTATCAGTATCAACAGCAATTTTTTCTATCTTTTGTCCAGTATTTTGGGCTAGTATCAGGTTTATTTTATCTTTTATTTTCAATATTTGTTCAGCTTGAATTTTAATATCACTCGCTTGCCCTTCTGCTCCTCCCATAACTTGGTGTATCATTATTTCAGAATTTGGCAGAGCCATTCTTTTGCCTTTTGTTCCTCCTGCAAGTAAAAATGCACCCATGGAAGCGGCAAGTCCAACACAGATTGTTGAGACAGGTGATTTAATATATTTCATTGTGTCATATATAGCAAGCCCATCTGTAACAGAGCCACCAGGTGTATTTATATACATTTTTATGTCTTTTTCACTATTTTCAGCATCTAAATATAATAATTGAGCAATTACCGCGTTGGCGACATCGCTATTTATTAAATCTCCAATAAAAACAATCCTATTTTTTAGTAGTCTTGAATATATATCATATACTCTTTCCCCGCTTGGAGTTTTGTCAATTACTGTTGGTATTAATAGCATGTTTGTAGGTTAATTTTTATATTTATAATTTATTATAAAATAATTTAAATATCAAATTATTCTAATTTTGATATTTTTTCACTGAGCTTCAATGCACTTAGCTCTTTTTTATCAAATATAAATTTAAATTTAGGTAGTTTTCTTATAATCACATCTTGTTCTAGTCTATCATTTATTAATTTTTTATTTTTTTTAAGGATATTTGCTACTATTGCATGTTTTTCTTCTGGTTGGGTTATATAGAATACTTTAGCAATATCAAGCTCTTTTGATGTTATAACTTTTGTTATTGTAAAAAAAATATCATCAGGAATATCTATATCCTCCCTTATAATATTTGACAAAGATCTCAACAAGAGCTCATTGATCTGCTTTGTTCTAAAAGATTTTGGTTTCTGAACCAATGTTTTCCTTTTAATCATTTTAATTCTTGTCTCTTTCTATAGTTTTTTTTACTTTTAATTCATTATAAAACTCTAATTCATCTCCTTCTTTTATTATATAATCTGATTTTACAAGCATGCCACATTCATTTCCAGGGACAACTTTTTTTACCTCATCTTTTTCTATCTTTATACTGTCTACATTCCCAGTAGCAACGATTTCTTTATTATTTTTTACATAAAATGTTGCGTCTGGCTTAATCTCCCCTTCTTTTATTAGGCATCCAATTATTTGTGAATTTTTATTTATAGAAAAAGACTTTAAAACATTAGCTTTTGCATATGTCTCTATTTTGGTTTCTTCTGGGAGGATGTTTTCTATTTCGTCATATATATAATCTATTAAGTCATATATTATTTTTGATATTTTTACTTTT
>JAGPKW010000071.1 GCA_018053685.1 Patescibacteria group bacterium | reverse complement strand
AAGTAGAGCTTTTTATACCAACTTCTCCACCTTTAGTTTCTGATATTAAATCCATTTTAAATCCTTTTTTATCACAAAACCTTTTATACATCCTAACAAGCATCTGAGCAAAATCTTGTGCATCATCACCACCTGCCCCAGCATGTATTGATAATATTGCATTATTCTCATCATATTTATCTCTGAATAATATATAGAATTCTTTTTGTTCAAATCTATGTAATATATCTAAATATACTTTTTCTATTTCTAATACCATACTAACATCTTTATCAACAATGTCATCTTTAGCTATTTCTTCTAAGTTCACTAATTCTTTTTTTATATTTTCAAAAAAAGAAACCTCTTCTTTTAAATCAGAGAGTTCCTTAGAAAGCTTTTGAGCATTTTGTGTATCTTTCCAAAAATCTTGGTCTAACACAATAAACTCTAATTCTTTTATTCTGATTTTTTTATTATCAATACTTAAAATAGAAAAAGCAGAATTAACTCTTTCTAATAACTTGTCTATTCTAGATATAATTTCTCTTAAATCCATATTTATCCTTTCCCAATTTTAACTATTTCACTAAGAACAAACTTAACTACAGCATATGAAAAAAATATAACAACAAGTCCTATTGCAGCCCATTCCATATATTTTAAAGCCTTATTAGCCTTATCATTTTTACCCAAAGAACGAATATATATTATTCCAGAATATACTATAATACATAATGCTACAATTCCTAATATACCAAAAACCTGATCTAATATAGTGCCGACTGTAAAAGCAACAGAGTTGACTATACCAACTTGAGAATCACTTTGAGATGATATATTTAATGGGTCAATATAATCTTTTAATTCAACTTCAGCAGCTAAAACTGGTGTTATATAAAACAGAGATAAAAATAAAAATGATATTATTTTTTTCTTTAACATATTTATATATTATTTTTATATATATTATATCACATAAGCAAAATATAAAATATAAATATAACAAAAGGCCATTAGTTTATAACCAATGGCCTTATTAATTCATCAATATTAATATTTATTTTTTTCAATATATAAGATCCACTCTGTCTAATTTCCACAAATCCTAATTTTAAAAGACATAATTATACTACTGTTTTTCTGTCTTTCTTAATTAATCTAATAACGTCTTCCATATTTTTACGAAGTCCATCTAATGTTTCTGATTGAGAATGTGCACCTTGCATATTTGGTACATAACCAACATACATATTAGTATCTGGGCACTTCTCTACTATATAAAAATACTTAGACATAATATTACTATAATTTATAATATTCTAAATTATATCATCAAAATATTTTTACTAGCTTTTCATTTCTTCAAGAGTAACATATACTTCTTTTTCTACACCCTTACTTAATACTTTTAATTTTACTTTATCTCCAACTTTTAATTTTGATATTTCTTTTGATAAAGTTGTTGTATCTAATTTTTTATCATTAACTTCTAATATAATATCATTTTCTAAAATACCTGCTTTATCAGCTGGACCACCTGGCACAATAGCTAAATCTTCTGGATTGCTTCCTTTTATAATTAATGCTCCATAATTATATTTTAAACTATTAGCTTTTGCATATTCATCTGTTATTTCAATATATCTAACACCTAAATATGGTTTTACTATTTTTCCTGTTGTTATAACACTATTTATTGAATCTTTAACAGAATCTATTGGTATAGCAAATCCTATTGATTGTCCATTTCCACTTACAGCTGTATTAATTCCAATAACTTCTCCTTCTAGATTTAATAATGGACCACCAGAATTACCAGGATTTATAGCAGCATCTGTTTGTATGACATCTTCAAGAGTTTCATAAGATCCAGAGTCATCTCCTGCTGTTATTTGTCTTCCAATACCTGATATAATACCTTTTGTAACAGTATTTCTGTATTCTCCTAATGCATTACCAATAGCAATAACAGTTTGACCTAATTGTAAATTACTAGAAGTTCCTAATGTTAAAGGTTTTAATTCTACATTACCTAAATTTTTAATTTTACATATTGCAATATCATTTGAAGGATCTCTTGCTAATACTTCTAAATCATATGTTTTAGAATCATTTAATATTACAGAATATGAATCTGTAGTATCACTTACAACATGTTTATTTGTTACAATTAATCCATCTTTTGATATTATAAACCCAGTTCCACCACCAACTTCTATTCTTTCAGTTTCACCTGTTGGTATTCTTCTAACTATTCCACCAAAATCAAAATTATTAAACATATCAGAATTATCTCCAAACAAATCTCCAAAAGGATTTAACATTATTTCTTTATACTTTTGAACATCTTTAGATATAACAATACTAACAACAGAATCAGAAGCATTTTTTACAGCTTCTATAACAGCAGATTCTTCATCTATAACAGTAATTTTATTAACATTTCCATTAGTATTTGTTACTTCAACTTGTGTAGGCTTATTAACAGTAATCCCTATTTTATTTAAAAAATCTTCAAACCCATTCCCATAAGCAATAGTTATAGAACAAAACAATACAGTAAATAAAGAAGCAATAATCAATATATTTTTATTTTTCTTTTCCATATAATATAAATTAAATATTAACTCTATATTTATATATTACGTATTTCTGTTTATTTTTTTTCAATTCAATTAAATATATTATATAATATTTTATATGAACTACAGAAAAAATCAATTGAGTATATTTTCCTTTCAAAGCCTATTAATAGCATTTAAAAACTGTAAAAAGGGCAAAAGATTTAAGCACGAAACAAGTAATTTTGAATTTAATTTAGAGGAAAATCTTTTAAAACTTGAGACTGAGCTTAATATAAAAATATGGCAACCTAAAAAAGTCCATCGTTTTATTATCTTAGAACCAAAGCCAAGAGAAATTATTGCTGCTACATTTAGGGATAGAGTCGTTCATCATGCTATTCATTCTCAGATAAATCCTCTTTTTGAGAAAAGATTTATTTATGACTCTTATGCTAATAGAAAAGATAAAGGAACACTTAGAGCAGGTCTAAGACTTAAACAATTTATTTGTAAAATTACTAAAAATTATACTAAACCTGCTTTTTATCTAAAAGGTGATGTTAAATCATATTTTTCAACAATTGATCATGAGCTCCTATTTATGATTATAAAAGAAACTGTTAAAGACAAAGATATTCTCTTTGTTATAAAAACTATCATTGAAAATAAAGCAACTGGTTTAGAAAACTTTAAACTATCTCCTTTTGACCCAACATTTAAAAAATCTTTACTTTTACAACCAAAAAATAAAGGGTTACCAATAGGTAATCTGACTTCTCAATTATTTGCTAATGTATATTTAGATAAACTTGACCATTTTGTTAAAGAAAAATTAGGAGCAAGGTTTTATATCCGTTATGTTGATGATTTTGTAATACTTGATACATCAAAAGAAAAGCTTAAATTTTTTGCTGAAGAAATTAAAAATTTCCTAGATAAAAATCTAAAAGAAACTTTACACCCTAAAAAACTTAAAATCTTGCCATTATCTTATGGTATTGACTTTTTAGGTTATTATTTTAAAAATCAAACAATTTATGTACGTTATGGTAATGTTAAAAGATTTAAACATAGGTTAATAGAACTTGCTGATCTTTATCAAAAAAATAAAGTCACAGAAAGATATATCTGTGATTCTATTAATGCTTGGTATTCATATGCTAGACATGCTGATAGTTATAATTTAAGAAAACACCTTTTTATAGAGCATGCAAAGCCATTTCATTCTTTTCTTGAACCAAAAGATGATTATAAATACTTTAAATTAAAGCCATAGACCTCTCCTCAACGCAAAGGCCGCCAATGTTACTGTTACGATTAGAAGCGTTGTTGTTGTTGACCCTCCCGTCTGAATTGAGTATCAGACGATTCCTAGGTTCATTCGGGTTAAGGGAAAGCGACCAAAGCACTTAATCTTCTCATTTTTCTTTTCTCCAAAGAATCCGGTTTAAAACCCATTTCTTTTGACTATCATTACCCATATAAATAGGTAGAAAAGCTTGTAGAAATTTATGGCTTTTTTAAAAAGCTTTTTGGCTCACTCTCTCCAGCTCCTATTATAACAAATAGAAGCAAGGTCTAAGATTCTAGCCAAGAAAAATCTTTATAATTGTTTATAAAAGCTTTTCTTGACCAGATTCTGATTTTATCCAACCACCTAATTGCTTACCAATATCTTCTAATTCTCTAGATAAAATTTCATATTGATGCTTGTTTATAGATTTTAAATCACAGAGTAGCCTACAATGAATACGTATCTTTTCTAAGCATAAATCAGCTTTTATTAAGATAGGATATTTTTTAGTAATACTACTTGCCTCAATTATTAAATACAAGAAATCTAATGATAATTCTATTAACTTCTGTCCATGACTGTGTTTGTAAAGATGTGGCATTCTATCAATATATTTTTGCAAACGAATCAAAAAATCATATGCTTTCTGAAATATTGGTAAATATACATATCCAGCCATATTTTATTCTAACAAGTTATATACATATTTTAGTATATTACAAAAAAAATATCAATCCCAAATATCAAAAATCAAAGAACCAATTCTCTTCTGGGCATATAGCCCAGAAGAGAAAATCTACTCAACGCAAAGGCCGCCAAAGACACTGTAACGATAAGAAGCGTAGTAGCTGTAGACCCTCCCGTCTGAAATGAGTAACAGACGATGCCTAGGTTCAAACGGGAGAAGGGAAAGCGACCAAACATAAGAAGTAGGCCAAGATTGCCCTAGACTATAAACTTGCTTTAATTCAGCAATAGTCATTAATCTTGCATTATTCTGATTACAAAAAGCCTGGGCATCATAATATG
>JAGPKW010000070.1 GCA_018053685.1 Patescibacteria group bacterium | reverse complement strand
TTATATCTAATAAATTAAAACGAAGGGTCCAAAATCCTATTTATTGCTCTAATTTTATCAAAGAAGCCTATCCTCCCTTAGGTTCATATAAATATAGTGGTGAGCATAAACCTAATGAGGTTCTTTTTAATCCATATTATGCTGCTTTTATAAAAGGTATAAGGCAAAAATTTCATAAAAAATATCCACCTAATTTTCCACTTGGTGATTGGATGGTGGAATTTGTTAAAGAAGAACTACCAAAATGTTTAGATTATAAGTTGATTAATAATACATTTAATATTAATGTATTATATAATTATCTTAATTTTCAAGCTATTATACCAAAAGAATCATTTTGGTTAAAATACACTAATCCAATATTAATGAGGTTTATTATAGAAAATATATGAGTAATAAAATGAAAATAATAATATTATATTGTAAAGATTCTAATTCAGCAAAGAAGTGGGAAATTGCTTGTTCCAAAAAAGGATTAGAATATTATTCTTTAGATATTTCTCTTCATAATTGGCTAGAAATCATAAATATATATAAACCAGATTTGATTCTTTTAAAACCTCCAGGTGATATTGAAATTAATAAAATTATGTTTGATGAAAGGATATATATTTTATCACAAATTCTTAAATATAAAATATTCCCTTTGTATCAAGAGAATATAATTTATGAGAATAAGAAAATGTTAAGTTATTATTTAGAAGCATTAGGTATTCCTCATCCAAAAACTTATGTATTTTATAATAAAGAAGAAACTTTAGAATATATCCATAATTCTAAATATCCAATTGTTATGAAAAGTCCTATTGGTGCATCAGGGACTGGAGTATTTATTTGTAAATCGGTTAAAGAAGCAAATAAATATGTAAATAGAGCTTTTTCAAAGAGGGGTATACCTATGAATATTGGACCCAATAAAGTGATTGGAAATATCACAAAATGGTTAAAAAAAGCTCTAAGTAATCCTAATTATGCAAAACAACGAATAAGTTCATATTCTATAATATCTAAAGGAAGAACAAAAAATATTGTTATTATTCAAGAATACATACCACACGAATATGAATGGAGAGTAATTAAGATTGGTGAATCTTATTTTGCACATCAAAAAGTTAAATATAAAGATAAATGTAGTGGTACAAAAGGTATTAATTATGTAAATCCTCCTTTAGAATTATTAGATTTTGTAAAAGAAATTTGTGCAAAAAATAATTTATATTCTGTTGCCATTGATATATTTGAATATAATAATTTATATTTAGTAAATGAGATTCAAACAATATTCGGCCATGTTCAAGATCATGTTTTAGAAGTAGATGGGAAACCAGGTAGATGTCTCTATAATAATAATCAATGGCAATTTGAAGAAGGGAATTTTAATACTAACGAGTCGTATGATTTACGTTTAGAAACCGCCTTAAAATTATATAGAGAGGGGAAACTCTAATTAAAATTCTATTTGTCTGTAGTGGAAATCAAGGTATTTCTCCAATAGTAGAATCTCAAGCTGAATCATTAAAAAACAAAGGAATAGAATTAACGATATTTCCCATCAGAGGAAAAGGTGTTTGGGGTTATTTAAAAAACATTTCACCCTTGAAAAAGCAAATTGAAGTTATTAAACCAGATATTATCCATTCTCATTATTCCTATTGTGGAATTATTTCTTCTATAGCATCTAAAAAAGTACCGGTTGTAGCATCTCTAATGGGTAGTGATACACATAAATCAAAATTTATGAAATTTATTATTAAATATTTTTCAGATTATAGATGGGCAAAAACAATTGTAAAATCAGAAGATATGAAATTAAGATTACATTTAAAAAATGCTATAGTGTTGCCCAATGGAGTTGATCTGGATTTATTCAAACCATTAGATAAAAAAGAATGTAGAATCAATTTAGGATGGGATTTGGATAAAAAATATGTATTATTTGCTTCAAATCCAGATAGAAAAGAGAAGAATTTTGCTCTTGCTCAAGCCACAATAGATAAAGTAAAAATAAATTCTGTTGAATTAAAAATTATATACAATATAGAGCATTCTCAAGTACCTATTTATTTAAATGCTGCAGATGTTTTATTATTAACTTCAAAATGGGAAGGTTCACCTAATATAGTAAAAGAAGCTATGGCTTGTAATATACCTGTTGTAGCAACGAAGGTCGGTGATATTGAGTATCTTTTTGGAAATACTGAAGGATATTATTATACGGATCCTGATCCAGATAAATTAGCTGAAAAAATTAATTATGTCTTAAATAATGATATTAAACCAAATGGTCGTCAGAGAATAATTGATTTAGAATTGGACTCGGAATCTATTACAGATAAGCTTATTCAAGTTTATCAAGATGTTTTGTCTAAATAGACGAGTTAATACAAAATTATAGATGCAACGCAAATATCAAGAGAAAAATGGCGTGAAATATTCTTTTATTCGACATAGCGAGTACTTAGAGAATACTATTATGGATATTTCTAGAGGTTATGAAGCTGATGCTGTAATTATCACTGCAGCTATGACTTCTTTTGATCCGCTAAATTTTGCTGGTACAATTAGTCGGGGAAAAGCAAGATTAATAATAGTGGGGGCTATGCCAACTGAATTTAGCCGTGAAAATTATTATAAGAAAGAACTTGCTCTAAAAATGTCATGTTCTTAGGGAACTGGTAGATATGATGATAATTATAAAATAAAAGTTATGATTATCCTATTGGTTATGTTCTATTCACAGAAAATAGAAATATGCAAGCCTTTGTTGATTTATTGTCATATAATAAAATAACTATGAATAACGTTGTTACTAATGAATTTAATTATGAAAAGTATGAAAAAGATTATAATAATATGATAGTAGAAAGGGAAGAGTTTTTCTACGGAATTCTATCAAATATTCAAATATTGTTGAAATGGTGAAAAAACTTACAACCAAAGAGGGACTATCAAAATGGATATATCCTAAAGAATATCCTATTGAAATTCATAATCAATCACAGGGCATTATCACTTTTAGTAAAATGAATAAATTTATAGATGGATGTCTTGATTTTGCTACGGTGATAGCAAAATGGACAATAAAAAATATGCAAGATAAAGAAGGTTATTTCTATTACCAAAAATATCCTTTAATAATTAATAAAATCCCTTATATGAGGTGGAATCAAGCTTGGATGTTACTGGCATTAACAACCTTAGAATATTATACTAATGAACAAGATTGTTTTTAGTATTATTGCAAAAAAGTTGTTTATTAGATGAAAAGTACAAATTCCCGACATAAAAACATAAGACAAGAAAATAATAAACCTGGAGTTATAGTTATTGAAGGACATATTCAAGGTTTAACAAATACACGTCTCTTAGGAAGAGAAGGAATACCAGTAATTGTTATAGATAAAGAAAATTGTATTGCCAAATATTCCAAATATTGTAAGGCATTTTATAAATGTCCCGATTATCTTAGTGAGGATTTTATTGATTTCTTGATACGCTTAAACAAAGCTTTTAAATTAACTAATTGGCTTTTGTTACCTTCTAATGATCATGCAGTATATAATATATCATTGCATAAAGACACACTTTCCCAGTATTATAAAATCATTACAGAAGATATTGAAATAATAGAAAATATTTATAATAAACGGAAGCTTCTTCAAATTGCTGATAAGGTGGGAATTCCTATTCCAGCAACTATTATTCCGGAAGTAAAAAATCCAATTAAGGTAGACCTAAGATATCCTATTCTAATAAAAGGGAATCAAGGACTTAATTTCTATAAACGCTTTAAACATAAGGCAATTATTATCAAAACTCCAGATGAATTAGTTAATATTTGGAATAAAGAACTTAAAGAAGCAAAACCAGAAGAATATATAATTCAAGAAATTATACCTAATGTGCACAAAACTGTTTCTGTAACTGTTTTTGCCGAAAAAGGGAATGTCCATACATATTGGATAGGAGTTAAATTGCGAGAACATCCTGTTACTTTTGGTACTGCTACTTGTGCAAAGAGTATCTATGATGAAGAAATGTTGAACTTAAGCAAACAACTAATTAAAGAACTAAATTATACCGGTGTTTGTGAAATTGAATGGCTAAAGGATAGTAGAGATAATATACCTAAACTGATAGAAATAAATGCCAGAACTTGGCTTTGGGTAGGTCTTGCTGCAAAATGCGGAGTTAATTACCCCCATATCATATATCATTATGTGTATGATCAAAAGATTCCTCAGCCAACAGATTATTTAAAAGATAAAATATGGCTTAATATATATACTGATTTGGTTTACTCTTTGCCGAATATCTTCAAGAAACTTGATGCCCCAACAGCTATCTTAAAAACATATCATCAATTCCAAGAGGCCTGCTGGGATATAAACGATCCAATTCCCTTTATAAAGTATGGGATTATGATAAACAAGTTTTTAAAACAAAGATGATATCATACTATTCTTCTCATTATGGATTAATTGATCTTTTAAAAACGATATTTTTCAAGAATGCTTATAATAAATTATGTAATTATTTTCAGAATATCACAGGGAAAAAATATGTTCTAATAACATCTTCTTGCCGGAGTGCATTATATTTAGCTTATAAATCTATAGGCAAAAATGGAATAGTTCATACTTCACCTTTAACTTGTAAAATTGCATTGTTTCCTATAATTGTTTCCGGTAATCAAATATATTTTAATGATATAAAAAATGATGATTGGACAATTGATCCCTCTACAATACCTTTATCCATATCGAAGGAGAGTATTGCTATTCAAGCAATACACTTCGGAGGTTTTCCTTGCGATATGGTTTCATTAAGGCAAATAGCTGATGATTATAATCTTATTCTTATTGAGGATTGTGCTCAAGGTTTTGGTGCATTTAAAGATGGAATACCTACTGGTAGTATGGGTGATATATCCTGTTTTACTTTTACTAAAAATCTATATGG
>JAGPKW010000069.1 GCA_018053685.1 Patescibacteria group bacterium | reverse complement strand
TGGGTATTAGATTATATGAGAGGGGTTTATACAATGTATATACTCCTTATGCAGAACTTATACATTATGAATCTGTAAGCAGATTTGAGGATGAGGGATTGGAGAGAGATGAGATTAATGCTATAAAGTTAAGAAAGAAATGGCCACAATATATTGAAAATATGGGTGGTAGAGATCCATTTTATAATGATAACTTATCTTATGCACATGAAGAGTTTAGAGTAAAGATGGGGTAGATGATATTATTCTGTTATATATCTTTATCCCATATTCTGAAAAATCTTTTCGTAATTTTAAACAGGTATATGACGACATATCTTGGTCTGTGATAATATATTTAACATTAAGCCTATCCAATCTCTCATCACAGGGACTAATGTTAATCTCTATTAAGTCTTGTTGGAGTAATCTCATATATTCGTCTCCTTCCTCGTATTCACTTATATTAATATGTGCATATCGATTGTAAATATTTATATACTTCTCTTCTGGATCGAGGATTTTCCATATTTTGAATTGAGGGTACAAATGTATTCCATCAATTATACTTGCATTATTAGCTAGTGCATATTGAGCTAATGTATCGTTTTCATATGCTATCCATTTTGAATCATCATTTTTACTTATTTCTTGTATATAATTTGCTAAATCTGTATTTATTAAAATATCTAAACCTTTGTACAGAGGGTTTATGAATATTGTAGATATAATGCTGAAAGTTAAAAATCCGATCAAAAAAAGTTTCGTATGTTTTTTAAGCAGAAGATATGTTATAAAAGTTGCGAATATTGATGCTAGCAAGATTTTGTATTCATAATTAAACACACTAGGATATTCAAAAAAAGAGGGGGAAATATTATAGAGTCCTTTTCCTACAAAATATATTAAAAGTCCAAAGAGGAAAGAGAGTATTGCTATTATGATATTATCACTCTTATTCTTAAATTCTCTAAAGTTGTTTCCTAGAAGATAAAACATAAGTATATAGGAGCCATATCCAAAACCTATTAAGAGTCGTCGAGGGGGTACCAAATATAATAAAGAATACTTCGAGATAAAGTCAGGAAGAGGTATAAGGTACCAGATGGTAAAGAATATTAGATTAAGGCTGATGAGAACTGGTATCCAGTCTATCTCCTTCGAATGGGAATATGTTTTAATGCTTTTGTATAATACCAAGAATACAATAGGGGGGAAGAGTAAAAGGAAGTTTGAGGATTCACTTTGATTGGAAAATGGAGGGGTATTGGATTTAATTTGTAAAAGTATATTATAAAAACCATTAAACAAATGTAGAACATTTCCTTCGCCAGCACTTATAAATCTTTCTCCAGGATAATTAGTTCCCATTATTAATTGGATAACATCTAAATATCTGTTATAGACTAGCATAGAGAATAGTAAAAAAAGAATAATTACTGTTATTAAAATGGGGACAATAATTTTAAGGTTTTGTTTAATTACTTTTAAATTGTTTAATGAATACCCCAAAAGCAAAGTGAAAGCAATATAAGAGACGGATATTTGGAATGGTGGATATAAAATGAAAAGAAATGTAATCATCGAGTACAGTAATCCAATTCCCCAGACAGCGGCTTTTTTCCAAGAATCCTCTTTGAGGATTGTCAGAAGAAACACTAAAATAAAAGATATCCATGTAATGATATTTGTCTGATTCCACCAGTGGATGAAAGGAGTAAAGAGAAAAATCATAGAGCCAAGAACCGATATTAATATATTTTTCTTTGTCAAGATTAGTAATAACAAGTATGTTGATATAAGCAATAGGGCAAATTCTCCAAACCAGTAAAGGCTGTATGCTATTTCAGAATCTTCTAAAATCAAAAAGGGTAACATTGTTGGCCTAAATAACGAAAGCATATTTTTTGATGGGGCAGTTTGTGTTATAAGGTTAGTATTGGCACCCATATTGGAGTTAACTTCAGGATTTTGATTGATATCTTGAGAGATAATTATTGGAAGCATAACCATATATTGATCACTACGAATTCCTCTTGGTTCTCCTAACAACAAATTCTGATCTTGGGAAATATCTTTTGATAAGACATTATTGAATATTCCGACAGAAGAGCCATTTAAGTGGAGTAGGGCTAAAATACACACGGATAATGTTATTAACAGTGGATAAATGCTAAACTTGAGATACTTTTTAATTAACATTTCTTCTGCCTAAAACTTATGCTAATATAATAACAACTTTATAATATAATGTAGATTTATGAAAATTTCAATAATCACAACAAATTATAATACAGATAAATATCTAGAGAGAACTATTAAAAGTATACTTAATCAAAGGGGTGATTTTGAATTAGAATATATTATTACTGATGGAGCTTCTAGGGATAATAGTTTAAGCATAATTAAGAAGTATAATAAAGAAGTAAAAGAAGGAAAATGGGGGAATAATGTAGAATTTAAATATATTTCTGAAAAGGATAAAGGACAATCTGATGGGATAAATAAAGGTTTAAAGATGGCTACAGGAGATATATTAGCATTCCTTAATGCAGATGATGTATACACGGATGGAGCTTTAGATAAAGTTGTTAAATATTTTAAAGAAAATCCTGATTGTATGTGGTTAACAGGGTACTGTAAGATAATAGATGAAAATGGTAAACAGATAAAAAAATATATTACAGAGTATAAAAATAGAAAATTAAGAAAATTTACATTTGAGCAGTTATTAATAGAAGATTGTATATCACAACCAGCTACATTTTGGAGAAGAAAACTTCTTGATGAGGTGGGATATTTAGATGAGAGTTTACATTACTCTATGGATCAAGATTTATGGGCAAGATTTGCGAAAAAGTATAGACTACATTTAATAAAAGATTATTTAGCCTGTTTTAGATTTACTTTTGATACTAAGACAGGTTCTAGTG
Organism: Patescibacteria group bacterium; assembly: GCA_018053685.1. GTDB lineage: Bacteria > Patescibacteriota > Patescibacteriia > JAGPKW01 > JAGPKW01 > JAGPKW01. The sequence goes on along the minus strand of JAGPKW010000069.1, from coordinate 2,067 downwards.
TAGATAAAACATTAAGAGAATCGAGAGAAATTGCAGAAAAGTATTCTAAAAGCAATGCATTATTATTTAAGCAATCAATTAGTAATTTGAAAAGAGTTTTTATTTATAAAAGTAACCAATTGGTAGGTAAAATTAAGCACATATAAATTTTTGCGTTAAAGTGATAATCCCTATTCCTTAATGTGTTATATTTATAGCTTACTATAGGCAAAGAGAAAAATATTTTCTAAGTGTAATTTTTTGAGAAGAAGAATGTATATAAACACAATTAATCTTACACTTAACACTTCCGCTGCAGGCTGAAATGGTGATATATATTTGTTTTTTTGATAATTTGGATAATTATTTCGCAACCATTGAAAAAGTTCCTGTGATTCATCTTTTAATTTCTCATATTCTACTCCTCTTCCCGAGTGTAGTATGTAGTATAAAATAGTTTTTATAAAAAAGTATTCTATCATATTCTTTTCCAGCTGTGTCTTCTTTAATGTCTTTGTGCTTTCTTGAATATTTTCTAATAGTTGAAGAAAATTTATTGATTTATCAAAGCCTTTATGTCTGGTATTTGACACTGATAGTTTGTTGTCTACCCAATTATATCCTATGTAATTTATAGGTACTACTTTTAATTTTAGATTAACCAGCATATTGAAGTATAAGTCGTCTCCTATATTTATATCTAAAAACTTTATTTCATTTTCGGTTATCGCCTTTTTTCTATACACTCTTGCCCATGGAGTTAATGTTGTGAATTTGAACCGTTCCGAATTGTTTGTTTTCCTTTCATATTCAATCTTGCCATCAGGCTTTACTCTTCTATATCCTCCTATAACTACATCCGCACTTGTTTTTTCTATGCTCTCTATAAATGTCTCTATGTAGTTATTATCAATATAATCATCATTATCTACAAAGAAGAGATATTTTCCTCTTGAATATTTAATTCCTCTGTTTCTTGTTTCTGCTACACCTTGATTGGGTTGATCGTATATTTGTATTTTATCTGGGTATCTCTTTTTATATTCTTTCATTATATTTAGAGATTTATCTCTTGATCCATCATTGATGAGGATTATTTCAAAATTTTTGTAGGTTTGCTTTAAGATACTATCTATACAATAATGTAATGTGTTTTCAGCATTGTATACAGGTATTATTACTGATGCTTTAGGTAGATTGTTTTTCATTCTTCTTAACCTCCTTTACAGCGATCTTCCTATTAAGTAGGGTTATTTCTCTACTAAGTTCGTTTATTTTGATCTTTTGGCTTAAGACACTATATAGAAGAAATATAATAGCTAAATATACAAAAGCATCTATACTTCTTCCTACACCTAAGCTACTACCTATTAAGTCTATTAAATGAGGAAACCATATTAAGATTAGTCCTGTTATCCAGAACAATATCCATAATACAGCACCAAATGGTGTTAGTGAATTCTTCTTGTAAGAGGAATATATGTTAGGTAGTACTAATACTAATACTCCGAATGTAACTACTATTTGTATTACCATATTTATTATATGTTTATTTAAATAAAGAGTTTTCTATTAATCTAATTACCATTTTAAAACCATTTGTTAATCCTTGTGCTGAGAATCTACTCATATGTTTGTATTTATTTTTAGAATAGTCTGTATATATTACTTTAATTGGTACTTCTTTAATTCTAAGTTTAGCATTTTTAATTTGTCCTAGCATTTCTGATTCAAATTCATATCTATCCATGTATGTATATACATTCGTATATGCTTTTCTGTTATATGCTCTAAATCCTGATTGACTATCACTTACTAATATCCCAAAGAATATATATGTAACTATATTTGCTATTTTATTCATTATTATTCTTGATTTTGGCATTCCTTTTGTATTAAGCATTCTACTTCCTATAACTACATCTGCTTTACCATTTAATATTGGTTGTATTAACTTCTTTATATCTTTAGGATCATGTTGTCCATCTGAATCCATTGTTACAATAATATCTGCATTGAGTAATTTGGCTGCATCTATTCCTGTTTGTGTAGCTGCTCCTTTTCCTCTGTTTATTGGATGTTTTAATA